>DASQDO010000331.1:0-5918 GCA_035634135.1 Actinomycetota bacterium | reverse complement strand
GTGGAGTGGTCGTTCGACGCGCTCGTCGGCGTCGACCTGGACGGGACGATCACCAGCTGGAACGCCGCGGCAGAGACCCTCTACGGGCGTCGCCGGGACGAGGCGGTCGGGGACGCTCTGGCGACGGTCGTCACGGACGAGGCCGAGCTGCAACGAGTCCTCGAGCGCGCCCTCGCAGGCGACGTGACGAGGTACGAGACGAGGCACCGCACCTCCGGAGGGGCCGAGCGCCAGGTGTGGGTGACGGTGTCGCCTATCCGCGACCCTGCCGGCGAGGTCGTCGGCTCCTCGCACATCGTCATGGACATCTCGGATCGGAAACGAGCAGAGGCCGAGGCGGAGGCGCTCCGGCGCGACCTCGAGGAGCGCGTGGTGCAGCGGACGCTGGAGCTCCAGGAGAAGACGCGCGAGCTAGAGGAGTCGATGGCCGAGCTGGACTCCTTCGCGTACTCCGTGTCCCACGACCTCCGGGCCCCCCTGCGCGCGCTGGACGGGTTCAGCAGGATCCTCCTCGAGGAGCTCGGCGACTCGCTCTCCGACGACCATGCGCAGTACCTCTCGTACATCCGGGCGAACGCGCAGGGGATGCAGCAACTCGTCGACGGGCTGCTCGCGTTCTCACGGCTCGGCCGGAGCGGCCTCGACCTGGCGCCGGTCTCGCCCGAGGTCCTGGTGCGGCAGGCACTGTCCGACCTCGGTGCAGCAGTCCGGCCCGCCGTCGAAATCTCGACGGGACACCTGCCGGGGTGCGTGGCGGACGCGACGCTGCTCAAGCAGGTGTTCGCGAACCTGATCGACAACGCGTTGAAGTTCACGCGCGGCGTGCCCCACCCCGCGGTCGAGATCGGCTCGTACCGCGACGGCGGCGAGGACGTCTACTTCGTGCGCGACAACGGCGTGGGCTTCGACCCGAAGTACGCCGAGAAGATTTTCGGGGTGTTCCAGCGGCTCCACGAGCCGGAGCGCTTCGAAGGAACGGGCATCGGCCTCGCGAACGTCCAGCGGATCGTCGAGAAGCACGAGGGCCGCATCTGGTGCAATGGCGAGCCCGGGCGAGGTGCCATCTTCTGCTTCACGATCGGGACGAAGCAGACATGAACGGCGTCCAGATCCTCCTGGTCGAGGACAACCCCAGCGATCTCGCGCTCGCGCTCCACGCCTTCAAGAAGCACAACCTGACGAACGGCGTGCACGTCGCGAGGGACGGCGAACAGGCGCTCGAATACCTCTTCAAGAGTGGCGAGCACGCCGGCCGCGAAAGCGCCACGGACCCCCAAGTGATCCTGCTGGACCTGAAGCTGCCGAAGGTCGAGGGCCTCGAGGTGTTGCGTGCCATCAAGGCCGACGAGAGGACGCGCGACATCCCCGTCGTCGTCCTGACGTCGTCCGCGGCCGAGCGGGACATCGTCGAGACCTACTCGCTCGGCGTCAACAGCTACATCGTTAAGCCCGTCGACTTCGACCAGTTCAGCGAGGCAGTCCGGGTGATCGGCTTCTACTGGCTGTTGCTGAACCAGTCACCCCCACGCGGGCAGAGGGCGGTCGCACCGTGAGCATCCCCGCGCCGATCCGAGTCCTACTCGTCGAGGACAACCCGTTCGACGCCGCGCTGGTCGAACGCGAGCTCGTAGCCGGTGGCCTCTCCGTCCACGTCACGCGGGCGGTGACCCGCGACGACTTCACCGCGGGTTTGGAGGACGCAGACGTGGTGCTGGTCGACTACAACCTCCCGAGCTTCGACCCCTACACCGCGATGGAGATCGCCGAGAGCCGCGGGCACGCGGTCCCGTTCATCGTCGTCACGGGCAACGTCGACGAGGAGATCGCCGTCGAGTGCATCAAGCGAGGGGCCGGCGACTACGTCGTGAAGGACCGGATGGCCCGCTTGCCGCGGGCGGTGCTGGGCGTTCTCGAGCAGGAGGACCTGCGCCGGCGGCAACGCGCGATGGAGCAGAGCCTGCGCGAGAGCGAAGAGCGGTTCCGCTCGCTGGTACAGAACTCGCGCGACGTGATCACGGTGATCGACGAGACAGGGACGTGCACCTACATCAGTCCGAGCGTGAAAGCGCTGTCGGGGCACGACCCGGAGGACGTCGTCGGCCGGTCCGGGTTCGACTTCGTCCACCCCGAGGACCGGGCCGGCCTCGTCACGCACCTGGCGGACGTCGTCGCCGACCCGGCGAGGACCAAGACCGTGGAGGTGCGGGCCGCGACGGTCACCGGCGGGTGGATATGGATCGAGGCCCGCGCCGCCAACCGGCTCGACGATCCGGCGATCCGCGGAATCATCCTGAACTACCACGACGTATCGGAGCGGAAGGAGTCCGAGCGCGTGCTGCGCGAGAGCCGCCGGCTGCTGGCGGACGCCGAAGCGGTGGCGCACGTGGGGTCCTTCGCGTGGGACGTGACGGGCGACGCGATCGTGTGGTCGGCCGAGATGTTCAGGATCTTCGGACACGAGCCGGGGGACGTCGACCTCGACTACCAGAGCTTCCTTCGCAGGGTCCACGACGAGGACCGTCCGGTGGTCGCCGCGCTCGTCCAGGACTCCCTCGTGAGCGGCACCGCGTTCGAGGGCGAATACCGCATCGTGCGGGCGGACGCGTGCGTGCGGTGGATACACGTCCGGGGCGTCCCGGGTGTTACGGACGCCGGACCGAGGATCGTCGGCACCGCGCAGGACGTGACGGAGAGGCGCGCTGCGGACGAGGAGCGGACTCGTCTCTACCGGCGTCAGGAAGCTCTCGCGGAGCAGCTGAGCCTCCTTCTCGAGTCGACCGGCGAGGGGATCTTCGGCGTCGACGCCGAGGGGCGGTGCACCTTCGTCAACGGCGCCGCTCTGCGGATGCTGGGCCATGACCGCGAGGAGGTCATGGGGACGGCGATGGACGAGCTCGTCCACCACACCGCCGCGGCCCCGGGGCCCGAGGGCGCGTCCGCTCTCGCGCGGGCCTTCAGGTCCGGACAGGCGTCGTCGCGGGACGACGAGGTCTACCGGCGTCGTGACGGGAGCAGCTTCCCGGTCGAGTTCTCGGCCCACCCGATCATGCGAGAGGGGCGCCCCAGCGGCGCGGTCGTCGCGTTCAAGGACGCGACGCACCGGCAGGCGATGGAGCGTGAGCTGCGCGAGCGGGAGGCCCTGTTCCGCGGCGCGTTCGACGCGGCCACCACCGGCATCGCCCTCAGCGACGCGGTCACCAACGCCTACGTCGACGTCAACGAGGCGCTCTGCGAGATCGTCGGCTATCCGAAGGACGAGCTCCTCAGGCTCGACTGGGTGACGTTGACGCACCCGGACGACCGGGCGCGCAGCATCGAGGACGTCGAGAACTTCAAGTCGGGCCGCGAGCAGGTCACGCGCGTGTCCAAGCGCTACGTGCGTCGCGACGGCCGCGTGATCCAGGTCGAGATCAACGACGCGCTCATCCGCGACGAGAGGGGCGCGCCGCTGTACTTCGTCAGCCACGTCTCCGACGTGACGGAGCGCGAGCATGCGGCGAAGGCGCTGCGGGAGAGCCAGGCCCTCCTCCAGGAGGTCATCGACAACTCCCCCGCGGCGATCTACATCAAGGACACGGACGGCCGCTACGTGCTGACGAACTCCCGGTTCGCACAGATCATCGGTGCCCACGGCGACGACTTGCGCGGGAAGACCGATCACGACCTCCTGCCCGAAGACGTCGCGGGGACGCTGTCGGCGATGGATCGGGAGGTCCTCGCGCGCGGGGAGCCCGTCGAGGTCGAGGAGATCGTGCCCGACGCCACCGGGCGCCGGGGGACGTACCTCTCGGTCAAGTTCCCCCTGTTCGACGAGGACGGCACGCCGGATGCTCTCGTCGCCATCTCCACCGACATCTCCGACAGGGTCAGGGCGGAGGAGGAGAAGGCGATGCTCGAGGCCCAGCTCCGGCAGGCCCAGAAGATGGAGGCGGTCGGGCGGCTCGCCGGAGGCGTCGCGCACGACTTCAACAACATCCTCGCGGTCATCCTCAACTACGGCGACTTCGTGCTCGAGGCGCTCCCCTCCGACGACGCGTCCCGCGCCGACGTCGAGCAGATCGTCGACGCCGGACGACGAGCGGCCAAGCTCGTGCACCAGCTCCTCGCGTTCTCCCGCCACGACGCGGTGGAGCACGGGCCGGTCGGGCTCAACGAGGTCGTAGAAGGCGTCCGGGAGATCCTCGCCCGTGCCATCGGCGAGCACATCAGCCTCGAGGTCGACTGCGCACCCGGCCTGTGGGACGTGAAGGCGGACGCGGGCCAGCTCGAGCAGGTCCTGTTGAACCTCGCCGTGAACGCGCGCGACGCGATGCCGGACGGAGGGATCCTCACCGTCGCCACGTCGAGCGAGACGCTGCACGAGCGCGGGGGCCGCGGGATCGCGCCGGGCAAGTACGTGAAGCTGACGGTGGCGGACACCGGCCTCGGGATCGACTCGGCGACCCGGGAGCGGATATTCGAGCCGTTCTTCACGACGAAGCCCCGCGGGGAGGGGACGGGCCTCGGCCTGTCGACCGTCTACGGGATCGTCGCCCAGGCGCACGGCCAGGTCTTCGTCGAATCGGAGCCCGGCGCCGGGACCTCGTTCGAGGTCTACCTCCCGGCGACCGACGAGCGCGCTCCCGAGGAGGCCCCATCCCCCGACAAGACGTCGCCGGCGGAGGTCTCGGGGAAGATCCTCGTCGTCGAGGACGAGGACGCCGTCAGGGAGCTCGTCGCTCGAATCCTGAGGCGTAGCGGCTTCGAAGTCGTCGCGATGCCGTCGGCCCCCGTCGCGCTCGACTACTGCAAGTCGAACCTCGACGACGTCGACCTCCTCCTGACCGACGTAGTCATGCCGGGGATGTCGGGAACCACGCTCGCCGAGCGGGTCGCGGCCCTCGGCACCGGCGTGAAGACGCTCTACATGTCCGGCTACACCGGCGATGCCATCCCGGGTCGCGACTGGCAGGGCATCGAAGGCAACGTCATCGGGAAGCCGTTCACGCCGGAGCAACTCGTATCGTGCGTGCGGGCGGCGCTGGCGTGTGGAGCCGCTTCGTGACCGCCGCCGGCGTCTCGATCCTCGTCGTGGACGACGACGAGGCGCTCCGCCTCGCCACGGCGCGGATCCTCGAGAGGGAAGGCCACGACGTCACGACCGCGTCGAGCGTCGCGGAGGCACGCGCTCTGCTCGACGCCTACAGGTTCCCGATCGTCCTGCTCGACGTCTCGATGCCGGGCGAGTCCGGGCTCGTGCTGCTCGAGGAGCTGTCCGCTGCAGGGCCCGACACCGCCTGCATCATGGTAACGGGCGCCGACAGCCGCGAGCTCGGCGAACGGGCCCTCGGGGGCGGCGCCTACGGCTACGTCATCAAGCCGTTCACTCCGAACGAGATCCTGATCACCGTCTCGAACGGCGTCCGCCGCCGGCGGCTCGAGCTCGACCAGCGCGATCAGCAGGAGAGGCTCGAGGCCGCCGTCGTCGTCCGCACCCGAGAGCTGTGGAGCTCGACGCTGGAGCTGGAGCGGCGCGAGGAGCAGCTGAGGCTCGCGAACGAGGAGACGGTGCGGCGGCTCGCGCTCGCCGCGGAGCTCCGGGATGCCGACACCGCCCGGCACGTCGCGCGCGTCGGGGAGTACGCCGGCGTCATCGGGCGCAGGATCGGCTTCGACGCGGACGAGATCCGGAAGCTCGAGCTCGCGGCGGCGCTGCACGACGTCGGGAAGATCGGCGTGCCGGACGAAATCCTGCGCAAGCGCGGCCGGCTCTCGCCCGAGGAACGCCAGACGATGCAGACGCATACGACGATCGGCCACATGATGCTGTCGGACACGTCGATCGACCTCTTGGACCTCGCGGCCAGCGTCGCCCTGACGCATCACGAGAGGTGGGACGGAAGCGGCTACCCCAGCGGCCTGGCCGGTGAGGACATCCC
>DASQDO010000330.1:0-8906 GCA_035634135.1 Actinomycetota bacterium | reverse complement strand
AGCTCGTCGACGAGTTCTTCCAGAGCGACGGGAAGCCGTACGGCCACGGCCTCGCCCGGGCGCCCGAGGACCCGATGCACGACTCCCGCGCCGGCTACTACAGCTTCCCGATGGGACCGAAGGTGCGGGGGATCTCGCTCGACACGATCTCCTACGACGGCGTGTCCGAGGGGCACATCCCGGATCCGCAGTTCAAGTGGCTGCGGCGCGAGCTCCGCAAGTGGAGCAAGACGTATTACGCCGGCGGCGAGCGCAGGCGGAGCCGGAAGGGGAGGGACCGGCTGATCGTCGTCTTCTCGCACCATTCCTCCGAGACGCTGAGGAACCCCGGTGGCGACGCGGAGGGCCACCCGTTCCACTGCTTCCGTAAGACCGACCAGCCCGAGTGCGAGGCCGGCGAGGGGTTGAAGAACCTGCTCCACCGCTTCCCGAACGTCGTGGCCTGGGTCAACGGGCACGAGCACAACAACGCGGTGCGCGCCTTCCCGGCCCCCGGCAAGAAGGACCCGGCAAGGGGGTTCTGGGAGGTCAACACCGCGGCGCACATCGACTGGCCGCAGCAGTCGCGGCTGATCGAGATCGCGTGGAAGCCCGGCCGGCGCGCGGACACGGTGCTGATCTACGGGACGGTCGTCGACCACGGGGCCGCGCCCGACCCGGACCGGGGCGGGCAGTCGACGACTGCGTACCTCTCGTCGGTATCGAGGGTCGAGGCGTTCTACGACGCCTGCACCCGCGAGGGCCAGGCGGACTGCGCGGCCCCCGGCCGCCGCAAGGACCGCAATGTCCGCCTCTTGATCAAGGCCCCGTTCGACCTGGGACGCTCGTCCTAGACGACGCCCGTAGGGACCTTTCGGCCCGAGTCGCTGCCCCGAAGTCTGCACCTTCGGCCGCGGCGTCCAACGGAAGCCGGGGCGAGGATGGGTCAGGAGACACGACCTGGGGGGCGACCGTCATGATCCGCGAGCAGGCCTTGGAGAAGGGCGATCCTTCCGCCTCCTCTTCGTCCGGCGCCGGGTCCGCGTCCAGCGCGTGGATGCAGCAGGTCAAGACGCAGATCAAAGCGTTGAAGAGCTTCCTGCAGGAGGACAACACCTACGACGCGCACATTCGGGACAAAAAAGGCTGGGAAGACACGGCCGGCATCCGATGGGACCGAGGCTCGGCATCCGAGATCGTCGCGACGCTCGAGAAACTGGATCGGGAGCTCCGGAAGGTGCCGGACGAGGGACGCGACCGGTTGGAGACCCAGATCACGAAGACGCTGAGCGTCTTCCTCTCGGCGCGTCCGTACATCATGGAGTACTACGCCGAGGACCGGAGAGAGAAGTGGCACGCAGCCGCCGCCTCACCTCCGGTGGTAGCGCAGCCGAATGCCCGGCAGGCCCCCGTCGCCACGGCGAACGAACGGGCCCGTCGACGTGCCGGGGAGGGTCATCCCGGTACGGCGTACTGCGCGGCGGGCTACGGCGACAGCTTCCACTCGGGAAGTACCGGACACGGCCTCAGGCTCAACGATCTCCACGCCACGCTCAGCCATATCCTCCAGAGCTCGGAGCAGCTCGAGAAGTGGGGGAACAAGGCCTGCGCGGAGATTCCTGCGATCAACCGCGCTTTGAACGCGGGGCTGGACGCCAAGAAGCTGCGGATCTCTACGGCCAGGCAAGACGACCGAGGGAGTGTCAGCAATGTCCCGCCGTGCGAGAACTGCCGGGCGTGGCTCGAGTTGATCGGCGGGACGCACGATTACCGGATCAGGCCGAGTAAGTTGCCCTAGGGCCCGGCTCCCGGCCCCCGCAGGTAACGCCGCAAAAGGGGCGAACCCTGACAGAACAGGGTCAGTCTTCTCGCGGGAGGCTTCATGAGGTTCCGATCGGCAGCGGCCGCCATAGCGGCCGGGCTCATTGCAACGACCATCGTCCCGGCGGCCGCCATGGCCACGCCGGTCTGCACCGACGGCTACCAGGGCGGGCCTCCACAGGCCGTCTGCGGCGGGCGCATCTTCCCCGAGGCCGCCGTCGCGCGGTCGTACGTCCAGTACCTGCCGGACCCGGCCACGGGCTTCCGCGAGTACGAGCACGGCGTCGAGTACCTCGCCGAGGCGTACCCGCGCTGGGTCTCGGTCTTCAAGCTCTCGGACATCTACGAGAAGGACGCCGTGAGCGCCTGGGAGGACGGCATCCGGTCGTACGAGAAGGACGACACCGAGGACGGGCTCGAGATCCTCGTCATCAAGCTCACCGACCACGACGTTCCCGACCGCGGCAAGGAGACGCTGTTCTTCTCGCTGTCGGTCCACGGTAACGAGAGGGGAGGGCTCGAGGGCGGCCTGCGCGCCGTCGAGGACCTCGCCCGCGCCGCCGAGGACGGCGGGACGATCGTCGACGGGATCGACAACTACGAGACGACCACGGGCCGCACTCCGAAGTTCCACGAATACGACGTCAAGGACGTGCTGCGGCGCGAGGCCGTCTACCTCGTCGACTTCAACCCCGACGGCTGGGCGGTGGGGGACCACTACCACGACCCGCCGCTCCCGTACGAGCGTGAGAACCAGATGGGCACCGACCTCAACCGCCAGATGCCGACGGTCGGGCGCATCAACGAGGGCCGGAACCCGCTCGAGGAGAGCGAGATGTTCTACGGCCACAAGTTCATGCACCAGGTGGCGTCGGAGGGCATCAACGGCAAGATGGCCTACGGCGCCGACGTGCACGGCGAGCTCACCTCGAATGCCTACGTCGACATCATGTACCCGGCCGGCCAGTTTGACTCGGTCGACCACCGGCGCCTCATGGCGATCGCTGAGCGGACGAAGTCCGTCATCGACGCGACGCTGTACCAGGGGATCGTCGACCAGATCGAGGAGGGTAGCGGCGGCAACAGCAGCAACCCCGACTCGGACGTCCCGACCAAGCCCGCAGCGTGGGGGACCGTCTGGGACACGCTCGGCTACACCGACACCGGGTTCATCGGCGACTACCTCGCCACGGACCTCGGCGTCACCGGCATGGACTACGAGATCTTCCTGAACCACACCGTGCCGGACAAGAACTGGAACGTCTACCTCCAGGAGAACCACATCAACGCCACGCGCGCCATCATCAAGACGGCGATGGCGTACGCGCTTACGCAGAGCAAGGAGTTCAACGCGCGCAACGTCCGGCTCGACCCGAAGGGGACCGCCGGCTACGTCTTCGACCCGAAGCCCGTGTCGTCGCGTGACAAGAACGGTCCGGGGACGCTGGCGGGGCCGAACAAGAACGGGCGCGGCGCGAACGGGAGCAAGGTCCGCCAGCGTCACTACCGCGTGAGCAACATGAAGTGGTTCAAGGACACGTCTCGTCTGATGTCCAAGCCGTTCGTCCCGATGAACACGCGCAAGATCGCGCGCCAGCGCGGCTACCTCGACAAGCTCGACACGCTCGTGCTCGCCGACCGGGCTCGGCCCCGCGACACGAAGGGGAGGGTCGCCAGCCCGAAGACGTACTTCGCCAACATCGCGAAGTGGGTCCGCAAGGGCGGGAACCTCGTCTTGACCGACCGGGCCCTGCGGGTGCTCCACAAGATCGGCGTCGTCGGCAAGGATGCCGTCAGCAACGTCAAGGTCTACCAGCCGTATGCGGACTTCGTGGACTTCGAGCACCCGATGGTCGCCGGGCTCCGCCCGAACGCCCGTCAGCTCGTCGAGGCGCCGATCCTCGGCTACTGCATCGGCGGTGACTGCTCGCCGATGACGGTCGTCGACGAGACCGCCTTCACGGACGCCGGGGGCCACGTGATCGGCACGACCGGCGACGGCCGGGTGAGCGTGGGCGAGCTCGAGCTGGGCAAGGGCACGATCCGGATCCTGGGCGGGGCCCTGCCGAGGCCGACCGAGGCCTTCGACCACCGCTACGGGCTGAGGGACTACGCGCTGACGTACTCGGGTCTGTACATCATGGAGAACTCGATGGTCCACGACGCCCCGGGCCTGGGAGCCTCGAAGAAACTGACCCGCACGCTGTAGCCGAGAGCCTGCCCCGCGTGCGCAGCCGGTTGCGGTTTCCGCCACTGCCTGCGCACGCGGCGGGGGCCGGGCCCGCCGCGGGGGACCCCTCCCGCTCGCTCCACCTCGTGAGGTTTACATAGCGTGCATTATGGGCGCCGAGCCGGGCCGTCTCGCTTTGGCCAACAAGCGGCGGCCTGGCGGCCGTCCGGAACGGGGTCGTTGCATCATCATGTAGGGACGGACGAGGGGGTGTCGCTATGTGGTGGACGAGGACGTTTGGGCGAGGCCGGGCCGCTGCGTTCGCCGTCGCCCTGCTCCTGCCGGCCGGCGTCGTCGTCACCGCGGCCGCGCAGAGCGCCGGGCCCATGCAGATCACGCTCGTGCCGGTCCAGAGCTCGCCCCGGGCGCCCGGCTGCAGCGAGCTCACCGCACGCCTGACCGACGCCAACGGAGACCCCGTTCAAGGAGCGGTCCTCGACGTCCGTCAGACGCTGCGGGATCCCGACGAAGCGACTATCGGCTTCTGCAACCATCCCGACCCCCGGGGGCCGAACCCGACGGGCCACGGCGGGACCGCTTTCGGCGACGTGTCGGGCGACGCCCGATCGGTACACGCCGAGGTGGGCCCGACGGACGTCGACGGGCACGTCAGCTTCGGTGTGTCGACGTCGTCGCACGTGCCCGCCACCGTGGACGTGCTCGTATGGCTCGACCTGAGCGGCGACGACGACGTGTTCCAGTCGCACGAGCCCTCACGCTCCGCCGAGGTGCACTGGTGGCCCGGCGAGATGTGGTTCAACCCGAGCATCGACGCAACCCCGGAGGCCGCCTCCGTCCAGAACGGGACGCAGCACACCGTCACGGTGCGGATAATGGCCGGCCAGAGCCCGATCACGGGCGTCGTCCCGACCAGCGTGATCGTCGCCAGCGCCGCCGGCGGCTCCGGTGACGTCGCCGCCAGCGCCGCCGGCGGCTCCGGTGACGTCGCGGACCCGAACGCCGGGCCGAGCCCCAACTACGCCCCGGGGACCACCACCGCGAACGCGTACTCGTGCACCGCCAGCAACGGGCAGGGATTCTCGACCTGCACGTTCCAGGACCCCCTGTCCACCGGGCCCGGGACGGACACGGTCGTCTTCTCCTTCGAAGACCCTCGCGCACCGGAGTCCGCGCCGGAGCCGCGGGACACGGTGCAGGTCACGTGGACGGCGCCCGGGTCGACTCCCCCGCCGACCCCGACCCCATCCTCGACCCCGACAGCGACCCCCACTGCTTCACCGGCCCCCACTGCTTCCCCGTCCCCGGCCCCCGGACCGGAGCCGCGCAACGTCCGCCTTTGCCACGAGGATGCCGGCGCCGGCGTCGCTTGCGACGCGTCGTTCCGGGCCACCGAAGCGGGCGCCGAGCTGCGCGTCGCAGTCTTCGTCACCGACCGCAACGGAGCGCCCGCGCAGAACGTCCCGGTCGAGCTCCGCGAGAGCGGCCCGGCCGAGTTCGTCGCCACCGGTGCGTCGACGATCCTCGTCTACACGGGGAGCGACGGCGTGGCGCGCGCGACGCTCGTAGCCGAGGAAGGCGGGGACTCGACCGTCGTCGCCGAGATCAGCCCCCCGGGAATACCCGGCAGCGTCCGCGGCCCGGGTGCGTCGGACGACGCCTGCGAGCAGCCCGGCGGGAACTGCGTCTCGCAGACGTTGACCGTCCACTGGGAGGAGGAGGTTCCGCACGCTTGCAACGACGGGACCGACAACGACGGCGACGGGTACGTCGACCACCCCGAGGACCCCGGATGCTCGGAGCCGGACGACGACTCCGAGACACCGGCGCCTCACCCCTCGGCGGAGCGACACTCGCGGGCCGCCGGATTGCGCTTCGCCCACGACGACGAGACAGGTCGCTTGCTCGTCTACGGCAAGGTCCGCCTCACAGACGCCGGCGACGACTACGAGGAGTGCATGAAGCGCCGGCCGGTGGAGGTCCAACGCCGCGTCGACGGCGACTGGGAAACGCTGAAGACGCCCGAGACGGACGACCGCGGGAGATACACGGCATCGGTCCCCGATCGACCCGGCCGCTACCGCGCCACCGCTCTACGCACCTCGCACATCGACGACGCCGGACTCGTGCACGTCTGCAAGAGGGCGGTCAGGGCGAAGCGCCACCTCCACCGCGCCTGACGCGGCGTCGATCGCCGAGGTCCCGCAGCCCCCAGCGGGTCACCTGGGCTAGTGCCTCCACGACTATCCGGCGGCTCATCTTCGACTTGCCCTGGACCCGCTCCGTAAACGTGATCGGGACCTCGGCGATCGTGCCCCCGGCCTTCCATACCCGGCGCGTCATCTCGATCTGGAAGCCGTAACCCTCCGACCTCACGGTCGACAGGTCCTCGCGCGCCAAGACCTCGGCCCGGTACGCACGGAAGCCGGCCGTCGAGTCCCGGACCGGGTAGCCGAGCCACATCCGGGCGTACAGGTTCCCGCCCGACGAGAGGGCCCGGCGCAGCGGCCCCCAGTTCTCGGTCCCGCCTCCGTCGACGTAGCGGGAGCCGATCGCGAGGTCCGCGCCGGCCTCCAGTCGCGCCAGCAGACGAGGAACGTCGGCGGGATCGTGCGACAGGTCCGCGTCCATCTCGACCAGAGCCCAGTAGCCGCGCTCGAGCCCCCACTTGAAACCGGTCACGTAGGCCGTCCCGAGGCCCTGCTTGTGCGACCGCTCGATCACGTGGATCCCGTGCGACGACTCGGCTGCCAGCGTCTTCACCAGCGCGGCCGTCCCGTCCGGCGACCCGTCGTCGACGACGAGCAGGTCGACCGAGTCGCCCGCCGCGTCGAACAGACGCCGCGCGACCTCCGCGACGTTCTCGCGCTCGTCGTAGGTCGGGACGATTACGAGGGCACGGGCCACGACGGCACCGTAACGAACTGCGCTAGACGCAGTCGCGACAGAGACCGCGCTCGGCGTCCGCCAGCTGGACCCTCGCCTTCACGAGGTGACAGCGGTTGCACACGAACTCCTGGCGGTCCTTGAGCGGGACCACCCGCGCCGGGATCGGCTCGATCGGCGGGATCGTCTCGGGCTCCGACGAGAGGCTCAGCAGGTCCTCGTCGTCGTCCGAGTCGTCGGTCCCCCGCCGCGCCGCGGCCCTCTGCGCGAGCAGCTCCTCGAGGCTGGACTCGTCCTCTTCGTCTTCGTCGTCACCGGCGGCGAGGGCAAGGTCCTCGTCGTCCTCGTCGTCGCTTTCGAGCTCGTCGTCTTCGAGCTCTTCTTCGTTCTCTATCTCTTCCTCGTCGGCGAACACCCGCGCAACTCCTTCGGCAATCCCCGTCAACGGCCAAACCCTACGGAACCCCGTCCGGCGAGTTCTATTCCCCTAGGACGCAGCGCCAAGCGCGAAGGTTTTGCGGGGACGGCAGGACTCCTGCACAAGTGAGAAAGAGAAAGGCCCGAGGGACCGGAGGGGCCGCTCGTTAGCCGGCCGTGACCGGTTATTGGAGCGTTGTCCTCGAGCCACTCGGGCCTCTCACCCGGGTCCCAAAGCGACTAGGGCGAACCCAAGTGGCTTTGGGGCCAATCTCAATGTCCCAAGCAACCGCCCGGCCCGTCACCGTCGCGGGCGACCGGCGAACCGGTCCCCCGCTCCCCCGCCGGCGGTCCGCTCCGAGGAGCTTTCCTCCGGCCGGGTCGGCGCCTCCCTTTCGGTTGGCGCCGGCGGCGGCTGTGCCGTTTGATTGCTTGGGACAGGTCGCAACATAGGCGGGCTCGAAGGCCCGGTCAATAGCGCGTCGACGAGAACTTCCGAGGCCGCGAAACATTCGTGTTCTCCGCAGGTTTCCACCCCCTCGACCCACAGGTTCTGCACAAGTTGTGGCGGTTTGCCGAATGCGGCGATTGCGGCGACCATGCCAGGTCATGAAGACGCACCAGATCGAGTGCACGGCGACGACGAAGACCGCGCTCGATTTCGTAGACATCACCGACGAGGTACAGGGGGCGCTCGCCGCGTCGGGCATCCGCTCCGGACAGGTCACGGTCTTCGCGCCTCATCGTGACTGCGCCATACTCATCAACGAGCGCGAGTCGGGGTTGCACACCGACATACGGACGACGCTGGAGAGGCTGGGCGGCAAGCGGACCGTCGTCGGGTCGAAGTCCGTCGTGCTCCCGGCCATGAACGGCGAGCTCCGGCTCGGCCAATGGCAGAGGGTCCTTCTCCTCGAGCTGGACCGGGCACAGGAAAGGTCGATCATCGTGCAGATAGTGGGCGAATAGACATGGCGAAAGAGAGCAGGCTCCCCAAGCAGGAAGACGACTTCCCCGCCTGGTACCAGGACGTCGTCAAGCAGTCGGGCATGGCCGAGCACGGGATGGCGCGCGGCTCCCAGGTAATCAAGCCCCACGGCTACGCGGTGTGGGAGAACATCCAGCGCGCGCTCGACGACCGCTTCAAGGCGACCGGGCACGAGAACCTCATGTTCCCGCTGCTGTTCCCGCTGAGCCTGCTCGAGAAGGAGGCCGAGCACGTCGAAGGGTTCGCTCCCGAGCTCGCCGTCGTGACGATCGGTGGCGGCGAGGAGCTGGAGGAGCCGCTGGTCATCCGGCCCACGTCCGAGGCCGTGATCTGGACGACGTACGGGAACTGGATCCAGAGCTACCGCGATCTCCCGCTCCTCTACAACCAGTGGTGCAACGTGCTGCGCTGGGAGAAGCGGACGCGGCTGTTCCTGCGCACGAGCGAGTTCTGGTGGCAGGAGGGCCACACCGCGCACGCCACCACGCAGGAGGCGTGGGAGGAGACCGTCCGCATGCTCGAGGTCTACCGCGAGGTGGCGACTGACGTGCTGGCGATCCCCGTGCTCGCCGGACGCAAGTCCGAGTCCGAGCGTTTCCCGGGCGCCGACGAGACGCTCCCGATCGA
>DASQDO010000329.1:0-5113 GCA_035634135.1 Actinomycetota bacterium | reverse complement strand
CGGCATCCACACGCCGGCGGCCTGGCCCAGCTCGAAGATCGGCTTACAGCTCTTCACACCTTCGGCCACCATGTTCATCGAGCCGATGATCTCGTCGATCTTGCGGCCCTTGCCGAGCTCGATCCCGACGAAGTGGTTGCGAGACTGCGGGCTCGCGCACGTCGCCATGAGGTCCCCCACGCCCGCCAGCCCGAGCATCGTCAACGGGTGGGCCCCGAACTTCACCCCGAAGCGCGCCATCTCGGCGAGCCCCCGCGTCATCACCGTGGCCTTCGTGTTGTCGCCGAAGCCGAGCCCGTCCGCCATGCCCGCGGCGATCGCGATCACGTTCTTCAGCGCCCCGCCGAGCTCGCATCCGACGAGGTCGGTGTTGCGGTAGCAGCGGAACGTCAGCTACTGGAAGATCTCCTGCAGCCGGGTCGCGACACCTTCGTCGCTGCACGCGACCGTCGAGGCCGCGGGATAGCCGCGCACGACCTCCTTCGCGAGGTTCGGCCCGGTCAGGACCGAGATGCACGAGTCCCCGATGCCCTCGACCTCTTCCCGCAGCACCTCGGACATGCGCTTGCGGTTCTCGACCTCGATGCCCTTCGTCAGGCTCACGTAGCACGGCTTCGACCCCACGATCGAAGCGACGTCCTTGAGCACGCCGCGGAAACCGTGCGAAGGCACGCCCATCACGACGATCTCCGCGCCGGTCAGGGCCTCTTCGAGGTCGTTCGTCGCGCGGAGGCTCTCGGGCAGGCGCGCGTCGGGCAGGTACTCGGGGTTCTCGTGGTACAGGTTGATCGTCTCGGCCAGCTCGGCCCGGCGCGCCCACAGGTAGGTGTCGTACTTCTGCTTGTTCGCGACGAGGGCCGCGGTCGCCGTGCCCCACGAGCCGGCGCCTACGAAGGCGACCTTCATCTCAGGCGGCTTTCTTCTTGGGCTTGCGGCGGTCGGGCAGCTCCTCGCGCAGCCCCGAGAGCAGGTTCGCGATCGCGCTCATCAGCTTGTCGCCGACCTCGGCCCACGCGTCGCGCGACTGCGGGTCGCCGGAGAAGTCGAGCGGAGCGCCGATCCGGATCAGGATCAGCTGGCGCGGCCGCCAGTTCTTCGCGAAGCCCTTGGGCCAGATGTTCTGTGTCCCCCACACGGCGCACGGGATCAGCGGTGCTCCGGACTCGAGCGCGAGCCTGGCGGCACCGGTCTTCGGCGTCATCGGGTTCAGGTCGGCGTCCTTCGTGATCGTCCCCTCCGGGAAGACGACGACGACCTCGCCCCTCTTGAGAGCCTCGAGCGCGTGGTCGAGCGCCACGGGAGCGCGCGCCGTCCCTCGTTTGACCTCGATCTGGCCGCAGCCGCGCAGGATCCAGGAGATGCGCTTGTCCTGGAAGAGCTCGGACTTGGCGAGGAACCGGGGGCGCCGCTTGCAGTGGTCGACGAGGTAGCAGCCCGCGAACGGGTCCATGTACGAGATGTGGTTGATCGCGACGATGGCGGGGCCGTGCCGCGGGATGTTCTCGGCCCCCTCGACGCGCCAGCGGAACCACGCGAGGAGCCACGGCTTCATGAGCCCCTTCGTCAGCAGGTAGATCGGCTCCAAGAATCCCCCGTAATAGTGCCGCGCTCGGACAGCTCGACCTATCATACGGACCCCGTGAGAGGCCACCATCTGACGATCGCTCAGATCTCCGACCTGCACTGTGGCCACCCCATGTTCGACGCGGAGCTCCTCGACCACGCCATCGAGGAGATCCTCGAGCTGAAGCCGAACCTCGTCGCGGTGGTCGGCGACCTGACCTCGGAGGGCTACGGCCCGCAGTTCCGTCAGGCGAAGCGCTACCTCGACCGGCTCTCGGATCTGGAGATGCTCGTCATCCCCGGGAACCACGACCTCATGAACGTCGGCTTCCTGCACTTCCGCGACGCGTTCGGCAAGAGCGACCGCGTCATGCGCCTGCCGATGACCCCGCCGGACGGAGGGGAGCCGCAACGGTGGGCGACCGTCGTAGCGGTCAACTCCTCGAAACCCGACCTCGCCGAGGGAGAGGTCGGTCACATCCGCTACGACTGGATCCGCGCCGGCTACGAGTGGCCCGACGATTACCGGATCTTCGTCCTCCACCACCACCTGGTCTCGGTCCCCGGGACGGGCCGCGAACGCAACATCGTGTGGGACGCGGGTGACGTCCTCGCGCTGCTCACCGAGCTGGACGTGAGCCTCGTGCTCGCCGGCCACAAGCACGTACCGAACGTGTGGCAGTTCGGCGAGATGCTGCTCGTCAACTCGGGCACGGCGTCGAGCCACCGCGTCCGCGGCTACACGCGGCCCTCCTACAACGTGATCGAGATCGACGAGGAGAGGGTCCGGATCGTGCAGCGGTATCCCGGGATGGGCGAGCAGGTGGCCGCGACGTACCACCACGCCGAGCGGCGGCTGAAGCTGAACCCCCAGCTCGAGGGGATGTTCAACAGGGGGGCCTGGAACGTATGAATGAACGCGAGGAAAGGTGGCGGTCGTGATCATCCGCATCTTCGACACGTCGGTCGACCCGGGCGACGTCGAGCAGGCGGTCGCGGTCTTCGGGACCGACGTCTCTCCCGCGTTCGAGGCGTTCGACGGCTGTCACGGCATCGAGCTGCTCGTGGGCACGGACGAGCACTCGGGCGACCTGGTCGAGCTGTGCGCGATATCGCGCTGGGACTCGCGCGACGCGATCGACGCCGCCATCGGGAGCGACGACTATCGCGCTGCCCTCGCCGAGTTCCGCAAGCTCTTCCAGCAGACCCCGATCGTGCGGCACTTCGAGGGCGGGCTACCCGCGGGGCGGTAGCGGCTCTCCCTCCTCGCGGGTGCGGTCGCGGTGAAGCTCCTGCAATCGGCGCGTGACCGGCCCGGGCTCCCCTTCGCCTATGACCCGGCCGTCGACCTCGAGCACCGGCGCGAGCTCCCCCATCGTCCCGCTCGTGAAGGCCTCCGCGGCCGTGTAGACCTCGGAGAGCGAGACGTTCCGTTCCTCCGTGACGATCCCCGCGGCCGCCGCTACCTCGACGACGATTGCGCGCGTGATCCCGGGCAGGCACGCGTCCGCACGGGGAGTCACGAGCACGCCTCCTCTCACGAGGAACACGTTCGTCGCGTTGGTCTCGGCGACGAACCCGTGGAGGTCGAGCATCAGCGCGTCGTCGACCCCGGCCACGTCCGCCTCGATCTTGGCGAGGATGTTGTTCAGCAGGTTGTTGTGGTGGATCTTGGAGTCGAGCGTCGCCGGTGAATTACGCCGAATCGAAGACGTGACCAGGCGGATGCCCGTGCTGTCGTACACGGGCGCTTTCCACTCGGCGAGCACGATGAGGCAGCAGCCCGCGCGGTTGAGCTCCGGCGACATGCCGGACGTGACCTTCGGCCCCCGCGTCAAGGTCAGGCGCACGTGCGCGTCGTCGTACATCCCGTTCGCGGCCAGCGTGTCGACGACCGCGTGCCGGACCTCTTCCCGCGAGGGCAGCCCGGCGAAACGAAGCGCGTGCGCCGACGCGAACAGCCGGTCGAGGTGGCGGTCGAGCGCGAAGACCCTGCCCTCGTAGACCCGGAGGCCCTCCCACACGGCGTCTCCGCCCTGGACGACGGAGTCGAAGACCGACACGCGCGCCTCGGCACGCGGGACGAGCGCTCCGTCCACGTGGACGAGGATGTCCGCGTTGCGGGGATCGGGGAGGTCCTCGGGCGCGTAGCGGCGGCTCGGCATCTAACCCGCCCCCGCCGGCGCCGCGGTGATCGCGTGGCGTCTCAGCTCTTCGTAGTGCGGGCGGCATCCCTCGAGCAGGGCGCGGCACGACTCCGGGACGGTCGCGTCCTTCGGCCGGTACGGCGCGAAGCCCGTCGACTCCCACAGCTTGTCGTACCAATAGCGCGCCCACACCCCGTCCTCGGGATGAGGGCCGGCCGGCCACGACAGCATCGCCGGGTCCCAGCCGATCCCGAGCCGTTCGCACAGCTCGCGCAGTACGCCCTCGGGGTCGAGCAGAAGCTCCTTCGCGTCGAGCACCGGGGGCTCCTGCCCCCGGGCGCGGAGGTCGTCGAACAGGACCCGCTGGCGTTCCAGGCCGACGTCGCGCATCGTCGGTTCGGGAAGCTGGTGGACGAGCGACGAGATGACCTCCGCGGGGTCCCGGATCAGCTGCACGTTGACGCATTCGTCGAGGAAGCCGAGGTCGAGGTCCGGCGTGAGGTGATGGACCATCTGCTTCATGAAGAGGACCTCGCGGTCGCAGGGCCCGAGGACGGTCTCCGAAACGATCGTCGCCGCGTCGGTCTCGAGGATCTCGACGAGCTCGTCCCGGCCGGGGTGAGGGGCCCCCGTCGTGAGCAGGTAATGCCCGTACAACGGTTCGTCGAGCGCCCGCGTGTCGCGGCGCTGGGCGAAGCTCCGCATCAGCGCGGTCGAGACGTTGCGGGGGCCGGACCAGCAATTCACCCGGAGGGTCATCGCGGGACCTTATTACCGACGAATCGAGGCGCCTACACGTCGCCAGCCTCTCGCCGATAACCGCCCGACCGGAACGCACGTTCGCTAGCGTCGGGCCGGAAGCCCAACGGAAGGAGGTGCCGGGCGCTGGCTCAACCGAACGCTTGTCCGTCTTGTCTTCAAATGCAGTCGAGCCTCTGGTTAGGCTCGGCCCTCGATGGAGGACTGGTTGGGCGTGGGGATCGCCGTCGTGAGCCTTGGGATGTCGGGGGTCGCGATGTGGTGGAGTAGACGCGGCCTGAAGGCGTTCTTGCTCTCCGACCTGCACGAGCGGATCAGGCAGCTCAAGGCGGCGGCTCTCGACCACCTCGACGTGGACGCCGGCGAATATCCCACCGAACGGGACGTCGAGGCCTTGCGCGACCGGGTCATGCAGCTCCACGTGCCGTGGAAGGACGTCCGCGACGCAACGGAGCAGTTGATCGAGGAGTGCAATGGCGTGCTGGTCCCCCGCGTGCGCGAGGCGCCCTACGAGCAGCAGGAAGAGATCCGGCGCCGCATCCAGCAACGGTTCGAAGCCGCCAGGACGACGATCAACGCGCACGAGGCCGCGGTTCGATCCTTGCGCGGCCTCGCCGGGCACGGGTGGCGTCGCGCCCGCCCGT
>DASQDO010000328.1:0-3221 GCA_035634135.1 Actinomycetota bacterium | reverse complement strand
GGAACAAGATGACCTCCCGGATGCTCGGCGCGCCGAGCAACAGCGTCAGCAGGCGGTCGATCCCGAGCCCGAACCCCCCCGCCGGCGGCATGCCGTACGCGAGGGCCTCGAGGAAGTCCTCGTCGGGGACCATGCCCTCCTGGTCGCCGGCAGCGCGCGCCGCGGCCTGCTGCCGGAACCGCCGCCTCTGCTCGTCGGGGTCGTTGAGCTCGGAGTAGATCGGCGCGATCTCGACGCCGGCGAGGATGAGGTCCGCCTGCTCGGTGAACCCGGCCAGCGACCGGTGGTCCTTCGCCAGGGGCGAGACCTCTTTCGGGTAGCCCATCACGAACGTCGGCTCGAACAGCTTCTTCTCCACGAGCTCCTCGAAGATCTCCGCGACCACCTTGCCGGGGGCCCACGCCTCTTCGATTCGGACGTCGAGACGCCGCGCTTCGTTCCGGATCGCGTCCGCGTCTTCTGCGTTCCACGCATCGAGCAGAGCGGCCCCCGTGTGCTCCTCGATCACCTCGAACATCGACTTGCGCGCGAACGGCTGCGCGAGGTCGATCACGCGCTCTCCCACGGGCAGCTCGAGGTTCCCGTTGACCGCTTCGGCGATCGCGCGCACGAGATCCTCGACCAGCGTCATCGTGTGCTCGTAGTCGACGTATGCCTCGTACGCCTCGAGCATCGTGAACTCGGGGTTGTGGCGCGTCGACACGCCCTCGTTGCGGAAGCTGCGGTTCACCTCGTAGACGCGTTCGGCTCCCCCGATCAACAGCCGCTTGAGGAACAGCTCCGGCGCGATCCGCAAGAAGAGGTCCATGTCGAGCGCGTTGTGATGCGTCACGAACGGGCGCGCGATCGCACCGCCGGCGATCGGCTGGAGCAGCGGGGTCTCTACCTCGAGGAAGCCGCGCTCGTCGAAGAAGCGCCTGATCGCGCCGGTTGCCGCGGCCCGTGCCTCGAGGGCCCGGCGCGCGTCCGGGTTGACGATGAGGTCGAGGTAGCGCTGGCGGTAGCGGGCCTCGACGTCCGTGAGCCCGTGCCACTTCTCAGGCATCGGACGCAGGCACGGCGCGAGCCGCACGACGTCGGTCACCCGGACGGAGAGCTCTCCGCGCCGCGTCATCACGACCTGGCCCTCGGCCCCCGCGATGTCACCGACGGTGAGCTGCGCGAAGCCCTCCATCCCATCGTCGCCGAGGACCGCGTGCTGAGCGAAGAGCTGGATCCTCCCGCTGGGGTCGACGAGGTCGGCGAACGCGATCTTGCCGTGGGACCTCGTCGTCATCACGCGGCCCGCGACGCGCACGTCCTTGCCCGACTCTGCCCCCGCCTCGAGCTCGCCGAACTGCTCGTGCAGGTCGCCGGCGAACGCGGTGCGCTCGAACGAGTACGGGTACGGCGCGTGGTCAGCCATCGGCTCGCCCCGCGTTGCGGTCGTAGATGACCCGCAGCCCGTTCAACGTGAGGATCGGGTCGACGGTCTGGATGCGCCGGCAGTGCTCGACGACGAGCCCGGCCGAGCCCCCGGTCGCGACCACGTGCGCGGCCCCGCCGACCTCGGCCACGATCCGCTCGACGAGTCCGTCCGCGAGCGCGGCGACGCCGAAGACGACCCCGGCCTCGACGCCCTTGCTCGTGTTCGTCCCGAGCGCGACCTCCGGACCCTTCAGCTCGACGGGCGCGATCAACGCGGTCGACGCGTAGAGCGCCGTCGCCGCGGCCTCGACGCCCGGGGCGATCGCACCGCCGAGGAACTTGCCGTCGGACGAGATCGCGTCGACGGTTATCGCGGTGCCGAAGTCGACGACGACGACGTCCTCGTCGGGCCACCGGTCGTGCGCCCCGACGGCGTTCGCGAGCCGGTCCGCGCCCACCGGGTTCGTGTACGCGGTGACGTCAATCCCGCTCTTCGTCTTCGGCTCGACGACCACGGGTGCGAAGCCGAAGTACTTGTAGGTCATCTCGCGCAGGTTCTTCGTCGCGCGCGGCACGACCGACGACATCACGACGCCGGTGATCTGGCGAGAGAACGAGAGGTCGGCGAGCTCGAGGAACTGACCGAACAGCAGCGCCAGCTCGTCCGCAGTGCGCCTCGGGTCCGTGAACGCCCGCCACTCGTGCGCGAGCGCGCGCCCGTTGAAGACGCCGAGATGCGTCTGCGAGTTGCCCACGTCTACCGCAAGAAGCAACGCGTTCTCCTCTAGGGCCGGACCAGGACGTTGTCGATCAGGCGGGTGCGCCCCACCCGGGCCGCGACGGCGAGCAGGACGGGGCCGTCTCCGGTGGGGGCCCCAAAGCTATACGGGTCGACGGCCGCGGCGTAATCGGGCTCGACCCCGTCGGCGCCGTCCAAGACTCCGCGCATCGCGTCCTCGGCGGCCTCCGCTCCCCCTCCGCGCCAGGCCTCCTCGCCGGCGAGAAGCGCCCGGTGCAGCGCGGTGGCGGCCTCCCGGTCGTCGTCGGACAGGTAGACGTTGCGGCTGCTCAACGCGAGCCCGTCGGCGTCTCGCACCGTCGGCGCTACGACGATCTCGGTGCGGTAGCTGAGGTCGCGCACCATCCGGCGGATGACCGCGACCTGCTGCGCGTCCTTCTGCCCGAACACGGCGACGTCGGGGTCGATCGCGTTGAAGAGCTTCGCCACGACCGTCGCGACGCCGTCGAAGTGACCCGGCCGCACCTCGCCCTCGAGCGTCGTCGCGAGCGGCCCGTCCAAGTGCACGGTCGTCACGGCTCCCTCGGGGTACATCTGGTCGACCGCCGGGAGGAACACGAGGTTGACGCCCTCCTGCTCGACGAGCCCGACATCGCGCGTCTCGTCGCGCGGATACGACTCGAAGTCCTCGCCCGGCCCGAACTGCAGCGGGTTCACGAAGATGCTCACGACCACGAGGTCGGCGGCCTCGCCGGCCTTGCGGACCAGAGACAGGTGACCGTCGTGCAACGCCCCCATCGTCGGGACGAACGCCACGGTCGTGCCGCGCGGCCGTTCGTTGCGGTAGAACGCGCGCACCTCGGCGACCGTCCTCGCGACCCTCACGCCGGCTCCCCCAACGCGGCCGCAGCCGCCCGCCGCGCCTCGGGCGTCACCTTCCCGGCCCCCTCGGCGACGCGCAGGATCAGCCGGGTCGCCTGGCGATAGGGCTCGACGAGCTCGGGGGCCGCCGCCTCGAGCGCGCGCACGTGCGAGGTGACGGTCGCCCACTCGCCGCGCACCGCGGGTCCGGTGA
>DASQDO010000327.1:0-2526 GCA_035634135.1 Actinomycetota bacterium | reverse complement strand
GGCGTCGGGAACATGGGCAACAACGTCTACGTGCTGGAGTGTCCCGAGACGCACGACGCCTTCGTCGTCGACGGCTGCTTCGAAGCCGACACGATCATCCGCGGGACCGAGGGCGCGAACGTCGTCGGCATCCTCCAGACGCACGGGCACATGGACCACGTGCAGGCGCTGCCCGAGCTCGTCGAGCGCCTGAGCGTGCCGGGCTACGCGCATCCCGGCGACTCCTATCCGGTCACGATCGACCGCGAGCTGTCCGACGGGATGACGCTCCACCTCGGCAACCGCCGGATCGACGTCCTGCACACGCCGGGCCACACGCCGGGGGGCGTCTGCTTCCACTCCGGCCGCCATCTCGTGTCCGGCGACACGCTGTTCCCGGGGGGGCCGGGCAACACGTGGGGCAACGCGGATGCGTTCGCGCAGATCATCGAGGCGATCGAGAGCAAGCTCTTCGTCCTGCCCGACGACACGTTCGTCTACCCCGGCCACGGCGACGACACGACGATCGGGGCCGAGCGGCCGCACCTCCAGGAGTGGAAGGACCGCGGCTGGTAGAACGAACGAGGTGATCACCACCTCGACGGGAGGCTTCAGCCGGGACCGCCGGCACATGCGCTGGCTGCGCGTAGGGCTCCTCGTGCTTGCCGCGATGGCACTTCTTCCGGGCATCTGGGGCACGCTGTGGCCGCGCTCGTTCTTCGACGACTTCCCCGGCGCCGGCAACGCCTGGGTCGCCGCGTTCCCGCCGTACAACGAGCACCTCGTGCGCGACGTCGGGGCCTTCTACCTCGGCTACGGCGTGCTGCTCCTGGGGGCCGCGCTCCTGACGAGGCGGCGGCTCGTACAGGTGGCGCTCGCATCGTGGCTCGTCGCGACGATCCCGCACGGGATCTTCCACGTGCGGCACCTCGACGTGCTCGACACGACGCAAGCCGTGCTGCAGTCGGTCATCCTTGGGGTGATGGTCCTCCTACCGTTGTGGCTGCTCTGGCTGTCGGCGCGCATGCCGTGGCGGACGTGGAGCCAGACCCGGTAGAGGCCTTGCCGGGCCGTTCTCTATGTGACAAAGTCGCTTACCTATAGATACGAATCGAGGTGGAGCGGAGCGTGCCGAACGGGTCCCAGACGGCAACGGCAAAGTCATCTTCCGACCCACGTCTCGAGCTCGCTTACAAGGAAGCGAGCCGCGCTATTACGCAACAGCAGGCCTCGCTGTCTGGGCTCAGGACCCGTGCGGGGGCTCTCTTCGGGGCCGCGAACATCGCCACCGCGTTCCTCGCCGGCGTCGCGCTCGAGAACCAAGACCTCGTTCCGGTTAGCTGGATCGCCACACTTTGTTTCGTAGGAGTCTGCGGTTTGACCGTGAGCATCCTCCTCCCTCGGCGAGGTTGGGTGTTCGAGCAGAACTCCCGGGTCCTCGTCGAAGAGTGGATCGACGAGAAGGACTTGGGTATCGACGCCATCCACAAGCACCTCGCCCTGTTCATGCGCACGCATTACGAGCGCAACCAAACTTCGATCGACAAGCTGTTTCGTCAGTACGTATGGGCCAGCCTCCTCCTCGGCGTTGAGATCGTGGCCTGGCTGTTCGATCTTGGACAGGGAGTGCAATGACGACGAAAGGAGGAAGCAGTGGAGGATCGCGAAGAGCAGGACGACGAGTTGACGGATGCAGGAAGCGACAGTCAAGGTGAGATCCCGGATCCCGCGAGCGAGCGAACCGAATCGCTGAGGTCGTCCTCGGAGGAGCCTTCAGACCCCGGGTCCGAACGCCAGGAGAAGAAGCCCTCCGACCCCTGGTAGACGAAGGCGACTATGGCTAAGGGGGACGCGCCGGCTCCAACCGGCGATCCCCGCTAGCCTGGCCCGATGAGCAGCGACCGTCTCATCGAGACCATCCGCAGGTCGGTCATCGGCGACGACGAGGTCATCGTCGGCCCCTACGGCCCCCGGCGCGTGACCTACGCCGACTACACCGCGTCCGGCCGCGCGCTCACGTTCATCGAGGATTTCATCCGCGACGCCGTCCTGCCGCTGTACGCGAACACCCACACCGAGACGTCGGGCACCGGTCTCCAGACCACCCGCTTCCGAGAGGAGGCGCGCGCGATCGTGTGCGACGCGGTCGGCGGCAGCGACGAGCACGCGGTGATCTTCTGCGGCTCCGGCTCGACCGGCGCGATCGACAAGCTCGTCACGGTCCTCGAGCTCCGCCTCCCGCGCCTGCTCGACGACCGCTACGGCCTGTCCGAGCGCATCCCCGCCGCCGAGCGGCCGGTCGTGTTCATCGGCCCCTACGAGCACCACTCGAACGAGCTCCCGTGGCGCGAGTCGATCGCCGACCTCGTCGTGATCGGAGAGGACGCGAACGGGATGATCGACCAGGCGCAGCTGCGGGACGAGCTCGAGCGCCACCGCGACCGTCCGCTGGTGATCGGCAGCTTCTCGGCCGCGTCGAACGTGACCGGGATCGTCTCCGACACGGACGCGATCTCCGCGCTGCTGCACGAGTTCGGTGCACTGTCG
>DASQDO010000326.1:0-1882 GCA_035634135.1 Actinomycetota bacterium | reverse complement strand
CGCGGGCCGCGCCCGGGACGGGGGGCCGTGCGGGCTGCACGAGCCGCCGGCGGAGCCGGACTGCGGGAGGTGGGGCCGGGCGCGTGACCATTGCGACATTATGGTCCGACCGACGCTGATTACCAATCCCTGCCAGGACGAATGCGGCGGCGCCCCGCCGAGGGGCGTCTACGCTCCCAATCGTAGGCGCCGACGGAGCGAGCCCCCGACCTGGGCATACGCGGCGACGAGCGGGCCCGGCGGACCCGGTCCACATACGCCGGGGGCCGTATCGTAGGTGCGGCCCGGGAGGGCCTATCATGTGAACCGTCCACCCGAAGTGGGTGGCGGGGACGTACGACGCCGGCATCGGGCCGATCGTCAGGAAGGAGACAGGCATGCGGGCCCTCAGGGTGCCGATCGTGATCGGTCTTCTCTTCGCGACCCTGTGGCTCGTCGGCTCGGCCGCCGCGCAGCCCAAGCCGAAGTACCCCCCGCCCCGGCCTTCCGTGCTGCCGACGCTCATTCCGTCGTCGCCGCCCGAGCGCCAGGCCTCGACGCCTCCGTTCACCATGCCGCCGCCTGCGTCCGAGCCGCCGAACGTCCCGTTCACCGGTGCGGACGTCACGCTCTACGCCGTGATCGGTGTCGGGCTTACGGCGGCGGGGACGACGCTCGTGCGCGTCGCACGGCGACGCTCTTCCTAAGACCGCTTAGAACAACGGTTCGCGCCAGAACCTCGCGAGCGCGTCCCACGCGGCGGTGAGGCCCGTCTTCCCGGCCGGCTCGGCGACGAACCGCATCGTCCTGTCCAGCGGCCCCGCATAGCGCAGCCACCCGGCTCCGCGCTCCCCGTCGCCCTCGACCCGCCACGACGCGGGCGCGTCGATCGCCACGCGTAGCTGCGCGTCGTGAGCGAGCGGCTGCGGCAGGACCTCCAGCGAGTAGCCGCCGTCGAGCGGGAGCCCGTACGTGACCGCCACCTCGTGCCGGTCGCCGCGGGCGGTCTCGACGAACACCCCGACGACGTCGTGGCCGTCCTGACGGTCGCTCAGGAACTCGGCCGGCTCCCCGTCGAGCACCACGCCCTCGACCTCGGCGGCCTCCGGCACGTAGACCTCGACGAGGCTCTCGAGCAACCCGTAAGGCTTGCCGGCCACGTAACGGGTCAGCCCGGCCGGCGCGCGGTTCTCGATCGTGACCGACGTCGTACACCGGGCACCGTCGCCGTCGTCGATCGCGCACGAGTGGCTCACCGAGCGCCGGGCCCAGTAGTCGAGCTTGTCGGCGCTGAAGTTATGCGCCGCGACGAGCAGCGAGTCCACGGGGGCCGCGTCGAGGTCTCCGCTGGCGTCGAGGCCGTCGAGCACCCTTTGCTCGTCGGGGTCGAACGAGACGATGCGGATGTGCCCCGCGGCTACGGCGCTCCCGGCGCGCTCGACCGTCGCCCGTGCCGCGAGCGCGCCACCGTCGAGGATCGCCTCGAACGCCTTGCGGCCGAGCCGCAGCAGGGCGCGCCGCCGGGACTCCTTCGCGCCCCCGAGCTCGGCGTAGACCGTCGAGTACGTGTAGTCCGCGAGGCCTTCCGGGCCGACCGTGGCGCCGGTCCTGCGGATCCGGACCGACGACCCGTCGGGCATCAGCGCCGCGATCCCGCGCGGGTCGATCAGCACGACGCCGTCGACCTTCTCTCCGGTCGCCTGGCGGAACGCCCGCGCGGCCACGAGCGCGACGTCGGGCACGTCGGGCGAGAACGTCGTGTTGGTCCAGACCGTCGTGTCGGCGTCGTACTGCGAGAAGCGCCTGCGGAAGTCGGACGGGGCGGCGACGCGTTCGTAGGGCCGCGGCCCCCTCAACGCGACGGTGTGCTCGAAACGTCCGAGCCTCAGGCGGCCCTCGACGG
>DASQDO010000325.1:0-3654 GCA_035634135.1 Actinomycetota bacterium | reverse complement strand
GGACGCGAGACGGCGAGCGAGGCCGGGGTCCGCGGCTCGCTCGCAGCGCGCCCGCATGAGGACGACGGCACTGCGGCCCCGCGTCCGGCGCAGCCTCCACCACGTCTTGCGGGCCGGGTAGAAGCGGCCGACGCCTTCGAGGAAGCCCAGGGCCACCACGGCGGCGAACGAGGCGATGATCGCGGTCGTCACGCGCCCAAGGCTACGACCCGGGAAAGATCCCGGACGCGCCGGAGGGGCGGTCGCCCGCCCCTCCGAGTGAACTTCGGGTCGATCGTTACTTCGGGAGCTTCACGCCCTTGCCGGCCACGTAGTCGAACGTCGCCGCGGCGCCCGCACCCTGCTGGCCGCCGTACACGCAGACGATCGCCTTCGTGTAGTCGCCCTTGGGAATGACGCCGGACTCGCCGCCCGGCTCCCGCGAAGCGAACGAGTAGTTGACCGGGGAGCCTGCGTTCTGCGGGTCGCCGGTGACGTCTTCGATGGTCCCGAACTCGTAATAGAAGGTGATGTCCAGGTCGACGTCACCCTGGCCACCGGTCGCCTCGAGGACGAACGGCTTGCCGACCGTCGCGGGGTCGACGTCGAAGTGGTAGCCGATGACCCCGTTGACCTGCTCCTGGCTGACGATCGCCACGCGGCGCTGGAGCCCCGCGAAGCACCCGGTGTCGTCCGTGAACGGCGCCGGCAGAGCGATCGAGCCGGACACCTGCTGCTGCTTGGGCTTCGCCGCGGTGGCGCTGCCCGGGAGGAGCGAACCCGCCAGCACGGCGGCTGCACCCAGCGTGACTATCTTCTTCATGGCATTTACCTCCGGTAGCAAGTTCGACTACTGGGAGGTTCGGCCCCGAGGGGCCATGCTCCTGCCCGGAGGTTCAGACGATCACGCGGGGCAGCGGCCCGGTGTCGTCCTCGTCCTGCTCCGCCATGACCTCCGGGGCCGAGGCCGACGGCAGGAGGCTCGCCGTCACCAGCGCCGTGACGGCCCGGTAGAAGTCGTCGGGGTTCGACAGGTATGCGATCCGGCTGAGGGCCTGGGCCTGCCCGGCGGTCTCGACGATCAGCTCGCCGAACCCGAAGATCCGCCCCCAGAGAGACCGCTGGTAGGTCATGTCCGTGAGGTTGCCGAGCGGCATCGAGGCCACCTTGCGGGTCAGGAGACCGGAGACCTCGAAGATCCGCTTCTCGGTGACGAAGATCCGGTCGACCCACCACTCCCAGGCCCGCCACATGAAGCGGAGGAGGAACCACAGCGCAAACAGGCCGGCAATCGTGTCCAGGAGGTCGCCCCCGTCGCCGGGGCTCGCGCTCAGGCCTACGAACAGACCGAGCGCGAGCGCGCCGAGCGCCGTGAAAGCCGGACGGGCGAGGACCGCTACGTGGCGCCGCGTCTGGAGGACGACGTGCTCGTCCGAGGCGAGGTAGCGGCCGGGGCCGGTGACCACGGCCCTAGACGAGGGACCTGACGAACTTCGAGAGGCTGTCGGCGGCCGTGGACAGCCACTCCCCCGCGCTCTCACCGGTGATCTTCACGAGGCGCGCGGCCTCGCCGGGGGACTCGATCAGGAAGAAGACCCCGAACCCGATTAACAGGAACCACATGACCCTCTTTAGGCTCATTAGCAACACATCATAGGGCCCTAGGGGTGGTTCGTGCGGATTCGGCCTCTCGTCAGTCGCGCTCCGTCCACCAGCCGAGCCAGAGCTTGCGCGAGGTGCGGAGGTGTTCCCGGGTGCGGGAGAAGACCTCGAGCGTGACGGTCCCGTCGTAGCCGGCGTCCTTCAGCCAGCGGACCACCGTCTTCCAGTCGATGTTCCCGGCCCCCAGGGGCAGGTGCCGGTCCTCGGTCCCGCCGGGGTTGTCCGAGAGGTGTACGTGCGCGAGGCGGTCCCCGTACGCCTTCAGTAGGGCCGGGGTGCGGTTCGGCTCGCCGAGGCCGAGCCGCAGGTTCGCGTGGCCCACGTCGAGGTGGAAGCCCGCGTCGGGGGCCGCGCGGAAGATCTCCTCGAAGTCCTCCACCCGGGAGAAGCGGTTGTCGAGGTTCTCGACCATCAGCCGGATGCCCCGCGAGGCCGCGTCCTCGGCGAGCGCCGCTATCGCGTCGGCGTTCGCGCTCCGCACCTTGTCGGCGGACTGCAACGGGACTCGCTGGTCGGGATGGACGTTGACGAGCTCGACCCCGGCGTCGGCGAAGACGTCGCACGCACGCCGGAAGAGGTCACGTGCGACCGTCCGCAGCTCCGGGAACGGCGACGCTATCGGCAGGTAGTAGGGGGTGTGGCCGACGGCGCTGAGGCCGAGGTCGCCGAGGAGCCGGCCGACCTCCTTGCCGTCGGGGAACCACGCCGCCGGGGGCTCGAGCGTGAGGTCGACGAAGTCGAAGCGATCCTCCGCGATCCGGTGGATCTCCTTGAGGACCGAGCGCCCGGGGAAGTTCATGGCTCCGACTAACACCGGCCGATGATACGGACCCCTATCCTCGGACCGTGGATGCGATCGAAGCGATCATGACGCGGCGCTCCGTCCCCCGCTGCGACGGCGACGTCGGGCGCGACGCGATCGAGACGATCCTCGCCGCGGCCGTGAGGGCACCGAACCACCATCTGACGCAGCCCTGGCGCTTCGTCGTGCTGGCCGGCGAGGCCCGCACCGAGCTCGCCCGCGCCTGGGCGGCGGGGCTCGAACGGGAGGGCAAGGACGCCTCCCGCATCCCCGAGAAGGTGCTGCGCTCCCCCGTGATCGTCTGCGTGCTGGAACGCCCGCACCTCGACAACCCGAAGGTCGTCGAGATCGACGAGCACTACGCGGTCGGCGCGGCGATCCAGAACATGCTGCTCGCGGCGCACGCGCTCGGGCTCGGCGCGATGCATCGGACGGGGGCCGCGACGACGATGCCGGAGGTGCGCGACTACCTGGGGGCCGCGGACGGCGAGCTGATCGCGGGATTCGTCTACGTCGGGCGTCCTCCCGAGGGCGACGACTCGCGGCCCCGGTCGCGCCGGACGGACCACTCCGAGATCACGGAGTGGCGCGGATGACTCCTGGTGACGACCGCTCGCCGAGGCGACCGGTCCGGCGGGCCGCGTTCTTCGACCTAGACAAGACGCTGATCCCGGGGTCGAGCCTGTTCCTGCTCGCGCGCGGTGCGTACGCGCGGGACATGTTCCGGGTACGCGACCTGCTGCGGTTCGCGTGGGGACAGCTGGTCTTCCGGCTGGTCGGCGAGCGCGCGAGCAACACGGAGATGTCGCGCACGTCGACGCTGGAGTTCGTGACCGGGCACAAGGCCGAGGAGCTCGTCGCGTGGGGCCGGCAGATCGCCGAGGAGCGCATCATGCCGCGCGTCTACGAGGACATCGTCCGCGTGATCGAGGAGCACAAGGCGCGCGGCGACCTCACGTTCCTCGTGACCGCGGCCCCCGTCGAGCTCGCGTCGACGATCGGCGAGGGGCTCGAGATGACGGGCACGATCGCGACGGTGTCCGAGGTCGACTCCGCCGGCTACTACACGGGCCGGCTCGTCGGCCCCGTGATGCACGGGCCGGAGAAGGCGAAGGCCGTCGCCGAGGTCGCGGCAGAGCACGGGATCGATCTCGCCGAGTGCGCCGCCTACTCGGACTCGATGAACGACCTCCCGCTGCTCGAGTCGGTAG
>DASQDO010000324.1:0-2732 GCA_035634135.1 Actinomycetota bacterium | reverse complement strand
GTCAAGCTCGACATCGGGCGAGATCTCACGCGGGGACTCGGCGCAGGAGCCGACCCCGAGGTGGGGCGTCAGGCAGCGGAGGAGCACCGCGAGGAGATCGAAGAGGTCCTGAAGGGCGCCGACATGGTGTTCATCACCGCCGGCAAGGGCGGCGGCACCGGCACCGGCGGCGCACCCATCGTGGCCGAGATCGCGAAGTCCCTCGGCGCCCTCACGATCGGGGTCGTCACCCGGCCGTTCGGCTTCGAGGGCCGGCAGCGCGCCACCAAGGCCGAGCACGGCATCGCGAACCTCAAGGACAAGGTCGACACGCTCATAGTGATCCCGAACGACCGGCTGCTCGACGTCGGCGACGCGACGACGTCGGTGCTCGAGGCGTTCCGGATGGCCGACGAGGTCCTGCTCCAGGGCGTCCAGGGGATCACCGACCTCATCACGACCCCGGGGCTGATCAACCTCGACTTCGCCGACGTGAAGGCCGTCATGACCGACGCCGGCTCGTCCCTCATGGGGATCGGCCAGGCCCGCGGTGACAACAGGGCCGCCGAGGCCGCACGGCTCGCGATCTCTTCTCCGCTCCTCGAGGCGTCGATCGACGGGGCCCGCGGGGTCCTGCTCAACATCGCCGGTGGCTCGGACCTCGGCCTGTTCGAGGTCAACGAGGCGGCGGGGATCATCTCGCAGGCCGCCCACCAGGACGCCAACATCATCTTCGGTGCGGTCGTCGACGACACGCTCGGCGACGAGGTGCGCGTGACGGTGATCGCGGCGGGGTTCGACCGCTGGGGCCACCGCGAGGCCGAGGACCTGGTCAAGCCGGAGGAGGAGATCTTCTCGATCCCGGCGGTCGACGACTCGGAGCCCGCGTTCCTGGGCGAGACCGAGCGCGAGCGCCTGGTCTTCGACGCCGAGGACGACCTCGACATCCCGTCGTTCCTGCGCAACGAATAAGGAGAGCGACCACCAGGAGGCGGCCCTCGGGGGCCGCCTCCTTCGCGTCCGGCCCCCGCAGGAGAACCCCCCGCGCCGGAGAAAACACACCCCAAGACACAGCGGACTTTCCACTGGGGGGCCACCGAGATGAAGAAGCTCATCGTCACCAGCATCGTTGCTGCTCTCGTCGCAGGCGCCATGGTTGCGCCCGTCGAGGCCAAGAAGAAGAAGGCGAAGCCGCGTGTCGCCGAGTCGACCTACGCGAACCCGGCAGTCGGCGTCCCCGGCGTCGTCGGCAGCCCCGCCGCCGGCGGTGCGTTCGAGTTCGGGACGCTCAGCACCGAGAACTTCGTCGTCGTCGACATCACCGACGACGGCGGCCAGGCCGTCACGTTCACGATGTCGCAGGACAGCGACCCCGCCAACACCGGCTACGAGATCATGGGCACGTGGTGCGGGACGACCGAGGAGCCGGTCCAGATCACGCCCGGCCTCCCGCTGCGAGTGACCGTCTACACGACGCCCGGCCCCGACCAGCCGTCGTGCACCGGCCCCGCCACCTCTGGGACCATGACGGCGACGTTCACCAGGTAACCGACGAAGGACTCAAGACAACCGCCCCCTCTAGTAGGGGGCGGTTGCGCGTCTGGGCCACACTGGGTCCGTGGACTTCCAACCGTTATTGCACGAGCACGAAGACGACGGCGTCGTGTGGCTCGCCGACGACGGCGCCCGTGAGCTCGGCGTGCTCGTCGCGTTCAGCGCGCGGCTCGGGGGCGTCAGCCGGGCCCCGTACGACACATTGAACCTGGCCGTGCGCGTCGGCGACGACCGCGGCGACGTCATGGAGAACCGCCGCCGCGCGGGGGCCGCGGCCGGCTTCGACGCACAGCGGCTGGCCCTCGCGCTCCAGGTCCACGCGGCCGACGTGATCGACGTCGGCGCGAGCGACGCGGGCGTGCTCGGCGAGGCCGACGGTCTGTTCACCGAGGCGCGCGGCCCCGTGCTGGGGATCCTCGCCGCCGACTGCGCGCCCGTCGCGCTGTGGGGCAGCCGCGGGGTCGCGCTCGTTCACGCGGGTTGGCGCGGGCTCGTGGCCGGCGTCGTCGCCAAGGGAGTCGAAAAGGTGGGCGAGGTTCACGCGGCGTGGGTCGGCCCGTCGATCCACGCGTGCTGCTACGAGGGCGGGCCCGAGGTCGTGGCCGGGTTCACGGCTGCGGGGCTCCCGGTCGACGACCCCTCGCACGTGGATCCGGGCCGCGCCGCGGGGGCCGCGCTGAACGCGGCCGGTGTAGAGCGCGTCGTCGTGAGCGACGTGTGCACCCATTGCGACGAGCGCGTCATCTCGTACCGGCGCGACGGCGTCACCGGCAGGCACGGCGCGTTCGTATCGTTGCTCGCGTGAGCATCTCCGAGAGGTACGCGCGCGTGCTGGACCGCGTCGCCCGAGCCGCGCAGAGCGCGGGCCGCGCTCCCGAGGACGTCACGCTCGTCGCCGTGTCGAAGACGTGGCCTGCCGACGTGCTCAAGGACGCGGCCGGCGCCGGCGTCGAGGTCTTCGGCGAGAACCGCGCGCAGGAGCTCAAGGAGAAGTTCGCCGTTCTCGGCGACAGGGTCCGCTGGCACTTCGTCGGGCCCCTCCAGTCGAACAAGGTCCGTAACGTCGTCGGCGTGGCCGAGCTCGTGCATTCCGTCGACCGCTACGGGCTCGGCGAGGCGATCGCCCGGCGCGCACGATCCCTGGGGATCGTGCAGGACGTGCTCGTCGAGGTGAACACCGGGGGAGAGGCGACCAAGCA
>DASQDO010000323.1:0-4164 GCA_035634135.1 Actinomycetota bacterium | reverse complement strand
CGACCCGCACGGCCGCGAGCGCGAGGGGTGAACCGCTTCAGCGTCGGACCCTCGTCGGCGAAGCACGCCTTCACAAAGAGCTCCTCGGGATCGAGCTCGTCGTTGTGCTGTGCGTTCGCCACCGCGGACGCGAGGACCTTGCCGACCGTGGTCGAGGCGCCGCGCTCGTTGAAGCGCAGCACGCGCCGGGCGTCGTCCACGTGACGGCCGCGGATGAGGTCCACCACCTGGCGGGCCTTGGTCGGCGAGATGCGGATGTACCGCGCCGTCGCGATGGCCTCCTGTGCGTCGGGAGCGATCTTCCTCGCCATTACCTCACCCTCGTCGGGCGCTCTGCGGAGCCACCGTGCGTGCGGAACGCGCGCGTGGGCGCGAACTCGCCGAGCTTGTGCCCGACCATCGACTCGGTGACGTAGACCGGGACGTGCTTGCGCCCGTCGTGGACGGCGATCGTGTGGCCGACCATGTCGGGGATCACCGTCGAGCGGCGGGACCAAGTCTTGATCACGCGCTTCTCGTTGCGCTTGTTCATCGCGTCCACCTTGAGGAGCAGGTGGTCGTCGACGAACGGGCCCTTCTTCAAGCTTCGCGGCATGGCTGCTACCGACCTCTCTTCTTCCCTCGCCGCCGGACGATCATGGCGTCGGACGGCTTGGACTTACGCGTGCGGCCTTCCTTCTTGCCCCACGGGCTGACGGGGTGCCGACCTCCGGACGACTTGCCCTCGCCACCACCGAGGGGGTGGTCGACCGGGTTCATCGCGACGCCGCGCACCGACGGGCGCTTGTTCTTCCAGCGGGCGCGCCCGGCCTTGCCGATGGAGATCAGCTCGGCCTCCGCGTTGCCGACCTCGCCGACCGTCGCGCGGCACGAGATCGGGACCATCCGCATCTCGCCGGAGGGGAGGCGAAGCGTGGCGTTGGTCCCCTCCTTCGCGACGAGCTGGACCGACGCCCCAGCGGAGCGGGCCATCTTGCCGCCGGCGCCGGGCCGGAGCTCGACGTTGTGCACGACGGTACCGACCGGGATGTTGCGCAGCGGCAGCGCGTTGCCGGGCCGGATGTCCGCCCCGGGCCCCGACTGGATGACGTCGCCCACCTTCACGCGGTTCGGCATGAGGATGTAGCGCTTCTCGCCGTCCTTGTAGTGGAGCAGCGCGATGCGGGCGTTGCGGTTCGGGTCGTACTCGACGTGCGCGACCTTCGCCGGCACGCCGTCCTTGTCGCGGCGGAAGTCGATCCGGCGGTAGCGGACCTTGTTGCCGCCACCCTGGTGGCGCGCCGTCACGCGGCCGTAGGAGTTCCTCCCGGCCTTCTTCGGCTTCGGCTCGAGCAGCGACTTCTCCGGCTCGGAGCGCGTGACGTCCGAGAAGTCGGAGTGCGACTGGAACCTGCGCCCCGGGGATGTCGGCTTCGCTTTACGGATCGGCATCTATGACTCCCTAACCCTGCGTCTCGAAGATCTCGATCTTGTCGCCCTCGGCGAGCTTGACGATCGCTCGCTTCGAGTTCGGGCGGCGGCCCTGGACGAACCGGAACCGCTTGAGCTTGCCCTTGCGGTTGAGCGTGTTGACGGACAGGACCCGGACCCCCCAGATCGTCTCGACGGCCTGGCGGATCTCGGTCTTGTTCGCGTCGGGGTGAACGACGAACGTGTACGAGTTCTGGTCGAGCAGCGAATAGCTCTTCTCGCTGACGACGGGCTCGAGGATCACGTCCCGGGGATCGCTCTTGGTGCTCATACCGTGGCCCCCTCGCTCAGCTTCTTCGTGTAGGCGTCGTAGGCGTCCGACGTGAAGATCACGTGGTCCGCAACGAGCACGTCGTAGGTGCCGAGCGCGGTCCCGAGCGAGAACGCCGCCTTGTCGAGGTTGCGGAAGGCACGGTCGACGACCGTCGAGCTGTCCGCGCCGGCGTCGAGCACCACGAGGATGCGCCCCTCGATGCCGGCGGCCCTCAGAGCCGCGGCCGCGGCCTTCGTCTTCGCCTCGGTGAACCCGTCGAGGATCCAGACCCGGCCGTCGCCGGCCTTCGAGGCGAGCGCCGACCGCAGAGCGGCGCGGCGCATCTTCTTCGGCATCCGCACCGAGTGGTCGCGCGGCTTCGGCCCGAAGACCGTGCCACCGCCGACCCAGATCGGGCTACGCGTCGAGCCGTGCCGGGCGCGTCCCGTGCCCTTCTGTCGCCAGGGCTTCTTCCCGCCGCCGCGCACCTCGGACCGCGTCTTGGTGGACGCCGTCCCGGCGCGGGCTGCGGCCAGCTGGGCCGTGACGGCCTGGTGCATCAGCGGCACGTTGACCTCGCCGCCGAAGAGCTCGTCGGGCAGGTCCCTCGAACCGGTCGTGCTGCCGGTCGCGTCGATGACCTTCGCGCTGAACGCCATCAGCTCGCCTTCCTAGTCGTGCCACCGCGGCGGCGGAGCCGGATCGCCGAACGGATCATCACGATGCCGTCCTTCGGCCCGGGAACTGCGCCGCGGATCAGGATCAGGTTCCGCTCCGCGTCGGCCTTGATCACGACGAGGTTCAAGGTCGTGACCCGGACGTGGCCCATGTGGCCGGCCATGCGCTGTCCCTTGAAGACGCGCGCCGGCGTCGACGCGCCGCCGATCGAGCCGGGGGAACGGTGCTTCTTGTGCGTCCCGTGGCTGCCGGAGAGCCCGGCGAAGTTGTGACGCTTCATCCCGCCGGCGAACCCCTTGCCCTTGGTGACGCCGACGACGTCGACCACCTCGCCCGGCTCGAACACGTCCGCGCGGATCTCGACGCCCGGCGCCATGTCGCCGAGCTCGTCCAGCCGCAGCTCGACGAGATGCCGCGCGGGGTCGACGCCCGCCTTGGCGAAGTGGCCCGCGGCCGGCTTGTTCGTCCGCTTCGGCTCGCCGAAGGCGAGCTGGATCGCGGCGTACCCGTCGGTCTCCGGGGTCTTCACCTGCGCGACGCGGCAGGGCCCGGCCTCGACGACGGTCACGGGCACGGCGCGCCCGTTCTCGTCGAAGACCTGGGTCATCCCGATCTTGCGACCGAGGATGCCTTTCACCTCCGCCATCCAGGTTCTCCTCTTCTTTTCGTTAGAGCTTGAGCTCGATGTCGACGCCGGCGGGAAGGTCGAGCCGCTGGAGCGAGTCGACCGTCTTCGGCGTCGGGTTGACGATGTCGAGCAGCCTCTTGTGCGTACGCATCTCGAAGTGCTCGCGCGAGTCCTTGTCCTTGTGCGGCGAGCGGATGACCGTGTAGACGCTGCGCTCGGTCGGCAGCGGGATCGGGCCGTTGACGCTGGCACCGGTACGGGTCACCGTCTCGACGATCTTCTTGGCCGATTGGTCGATGACCTCGTGGTCGTATGCCTTCAGCCTGATCCTGATCTTCATTCCGTTCGCCACGTATTCGTCCTTACTCGAGGATCTTCGTCACGCGGCCGGCGCCGACGGTGCGGCCACCTTCACGGATCGCGAAGCGAAGTCCCTCGTCCATGGCCACGGGCTGGATCAGCGTGACCTCCATCTCGGTGTTGTCGCCCGGCATGACCATCTCGGAGCCGCCCGGGAGCTGGACCGAGCCCGTCACGTCGGTGGTGCGGAAGTAGAACTGCGGCCGGTAGTTGTTGAAGAACGGCGTGTGGCGGCCACCCTCGTCCTTCGAGAGGATGTAGACCTGCGCCTGGAACTTCGTGTGCGGCGTGATCGAGCCGGGCTTGCAGAGGACCTGGCCGCGCTGGACCTCGTCCTTCTTCGTGCCTCGCAGCAGGATTCCCGCGTTGTCGCCGGACTGCGCCGCGTCGAGCATCTTTCGGAACATCTCGATGCCGGTGACGACGGTCTTCGAGGTTTTCTCCTCGATACCGACGATCTCGATCTCCTCGCCGACCCTGAGCACGCCTTGCTCGACGCGGCCGGTGACGACCGTGCCACGGCCGGTGATCGTGAAGACGTCCTCGATCGGCATGAGGAACGGCTTGTTCACGTCACGCTCGGGCTCGGGGATGTAGTCGTCCACGGTCTGCATGAGCTCGAGGATCCCCTTGGCCGCGTCGGCGTCGCCGTCGAGCGCCTTCAGCGCGGAGACGCGCGTGACGGGGATGTCGTCGCCCGGGTACTCGTACTCGGTGAGGAGCTCGCGCACCTCGAGCTCGACGAGGTCGAGGAGCTCGGGGTCGTCGACCATGT
>DASQDO010000322.1:0-3989 GCA_035634135.1 Actinomycetota bacterium | reverse complement strand
GGGAATCCGCTTCTGGAAGAACGACGATCCCGTCGCCCCGTTCGGGAACCGCTGCAACAGCAGGGGCCGGCCCCCCATCGTGCGCATCACCGGCTCCTCGAACCGCAGGTAGGGGCGGACGAGGTCGAGCTTCGTCTCCCCTCGCTCCGGGAAGAAGACCTTCTCGGGGCTCGTGATCCGGACCTCGCGCCCCGCGATCTCGAGCGTCTCTTCGGTGGCGGCCATCGGGTCAGCATCATCCACCGCAACGGGTCCTTTCGGTTTTCCGCCCCCTGCGATAAAGACACCACGTGGAGGCACGCCCTCGGCAACCGAGGCTTCCCGACGGGATCGACGATGACGGATACAGACGGATCCGCAGGCTCATGCGCGCTTCGGTGCTGAGGACGTGGCGGTCGAACAGCGAGGTGATCGCGGGGGTCGACCCGTGGGACGTCGTCGACGAGGCCTGGGCGGCGATGGCCGAGCAGGGGTTCGCGACGAAGGGCGACTTCTTGCCCCATGCGCTCACGGTGGCGCGCAACAAGGCCATCGACCACCAGCGGCGGGTCGAGGCGCGGCGCAGGGATCGATCGATCGACCTGCCGGAGGCCGAGGAGGTGCCGGGCTCGATCGGTGCGGACGTCGACTACTTCCGCAGCCGGGAGCAGATCGGCGCCGTCGGCCGCCTCGCTCTGTGGGAGGAGGCGATCCACGAGCCGGGGCTTCTCACCGAGCTCCAGCGCCGCGTGTTCGTGGCGGTTCGGATCGACGGCAAGAGCCGGGCGGCGGTCGGACGCGAGCTCGACCCGCCGCTGACCGGCCAGAGGGTCGGGCAGATAACGGCGGAGGCGTTCATCAAGCTGCAGAGATACGTCAAGCGCAACGAAGATAGGACGCTCGGTGCAGGACGGAGAGGAGGTGCGGGACATGGCGGATAGCGACCGGGTACAGGACGCGCTCGCGGCGTACCTCGACCACCTCGAGATGGGTGGAGCCGAGCCGGACTTCTCTCACCTCACCGAAGAGGAGCGTGCCGAGCTGCAGGAGCTGGTCGACGCGCTCGAGCTCACCGAGGGGATCGCGTTCGGAAGCGGCGGCGAGCAAAGCCCGGCCCCCGTAGCGGCGACGCCCGAGGGCGAGCGCTTCTTGGAGGCGCTGCGAGACCTGCTCCCGCCGCGGGTGCGGCTCGAAGCCGACGACAACCGGCTCGTCGCCCGGATCGGCGACGTCGCGATCGTCGACCGCTTCGTCCTGGGGACATTCGGGGGCCGGGTCCGGGCGTGGGTCGTCGACGCGGGCTCTGCCGGCGCGGTGGAAGACGACGGCGAGGCGTTCGCCGACCTCGGCCGCGCCTTCAGGATGTTCCCGGACACGTCAGCGATCGCGCTCGTGGGCCGCGACCTCTCGTGCCTCGTCGTCGAGCCCGAGGACACCGCTCCGCAGATCCGCGTCCCCGCCGGCTCGCTCGTCGCCCGCCGCTACAAGAGAGCCGTCGGCCCCGTCACCGACGCGCTGCCGGCATACCTCGACGAGCTGATCCCCTACTGGACCCCCATGCCCGCGTTCGATCGCGACGCAGGCGTGCACATCGACGTCGGCGAGGTCGCCGGCGACCTCGTACGCGCCGCGGTCGAGAACCAGCGCGGGATCGGCGGGCGGGCGCGCAAGGGCAACCCGAAGAAGGACGCGCTCAGCGCGTTCGGCGACCGCGAGGTGCGCGCCGTCGACGCGCTCGTAGAAGCCCTGTTCGACGGGAGCCTGTCCCCCGCCGGCGTCGAGGCGCGCATCGACAAGGCGGCCGGCCGATGATCCGGCGGCTCCGGCTCCACAACTGGCGGGCGTACGAGGACCTCGACCTCGAGCTCGGCCCCGGCGCGACGTTCGTCGTCGCGTCGAACGGCATCGGCAAGACGTCGCTGATCATGGGGGCCGGCTGGGGGCTCTTCGGCGATGCGGCCGGGGTGCATGCCGCGCGGGAGATCCGCGGCGACGCCGACTCCGCGACGGTGGCGATCGAGCTCCGGCTCCCGTCCGGCGCGGACGCGACGATCACGCGCACGGTCGACCGCAAGGGCAAGGTCGCGCTCGAAGCGGAGGTGGACGGCCGCACGATCACGTCGCAGGACGAGCTCGACGAGCTGTTGATTCGAGAGCTCGGCGCCGACCCGAAGGTGCTGGCGCAGCTCACGATCATGATCCACGGCGCGGCGGAGACGTCGCAGGGACAGTTCGAGCTCCGGGACCACCTCGCGGAGGTCTTCGGCGTGACGCCGCTGTTCGAGGGGGCCCGGGCCGCGAAGGCCCTCGCCGACCAGACCGCCAAGGAGCTGCGCAAGACGCGCGACGTGCAGCGCACGGAGAGGCGCGGGCGCGACGAGCTCGTCGCCGAGCTCGAAGCGCTCGTCGAGGAGCTGGGCGAGGCGAACGAGGTACGCGAGGGGAAAGCCGCCGCGATCGAAGAGACCTCCGTGTCGATCCGGCTCGGCGACGAATGGGCGCGCTACCGCGCGGGGCTTGCCGATCGGACGGGCCGCTTGGGAGCCCTCGCGCAGGAAGCGACGGCCGTGTTGGACGCGACGCCGGCCCCCGACGATCTCGTCGAGACGCTCGCGGGGCGCGAGGCCGCGCTCGCCGCGGCGGTGGCGGCCGCCGAGCAGGACGCCGCCGTCGCCCGCGCCAAGGCCGGGCTCGTAAGGGGGGCGATCGACGATCTCGCGGGTGCGGGGGCAACGTGTCCGACCTGTCTGCGCCCGCTCTCGGAGCACGACGCCGAAGAGGCCGCGGCCGAGCACGCGAGGCACCTCGAGGAGCTCGACGCGCAGGCGGCCGCGGCGGACGAGCGGGCGGCCGAGGCCAGCGCCGCGCTCGGCCCCCTCCGCGACCTCCTCGAACGCGCGCGCTCGATGCCCGTCCCGCTCGAGCCCGAGACCGAGATCGACGAAGCCGAGGTCGCCATGGCTCGCGCCCGGCTGGAGACGCACCAGCGGGAGCTCCAGGAGATCGACGGGAAGATCGCGGTGCTCTCGGCGAAGGGCGCGGAGCTGCAGGGCGCGCTCGCGGCCGCAGACGAAGAGGACGAGCGCTTCCGCGAGCTCGAGGCTCTCTACCGCCGGGAGGGCATCGGTCGCGCGGCGCACGACGCGCTCGTGGCCACCGGCAACGCGATCACCGAGCGCTACATCGAGCCGCTCGCCAAGGAGGTCGAGGGCCGGTGGAAGTCGATGTTCGGCAGCGGCGGCCTGAGCCTGTCGTCGGAGGGGCACATCACGCGCAAGCTCGGGGGCCGGACCCTCGAGTTCGGCTCGCTCTCCGGCGGCGAGAAGGTGTGGGCGCTGTTGCTCACCCGGCTGCTGATACTCGGCGCGTCGACGCGTGCGCCGTTCGTGTGGCTCGACGAGCCGTTGGAGCACCTCGACCCGAAGCTGCGCAAGGTCGTGGCCGGCACGCTCGCGAAGGCGTCGTCCGGCGCGGGCATCCGGCAGGTCATCGTCACGACGTACGAGGCCGAGCTCGCACGGCAGCTGATGGAGGACGTCCCGTCGGCCTCGCTCCTGTACGTCACGTCCGGCTGACGATCTTTCTGCGCTCCAGGCGCTTTCGGTTTTCCGGCCCCCTCGATTACTCACCAAGACGACCTGCTCGGAGGTGAGAAGTGATCGACGGGACACAGCCGGCTGCAGAGCCGATCGAGCTCCAGCTCGAACGCCGGCGCGGAGAGCTGACGGCGTACTGCTACCGCATGCTCGGCTCCTCATTCGAGGCGGAGGACGCGGTGCAGGAGACGTTCATGCGCGCGTGGCGGAGCTTCGACGGTTTCGAGGGCCGTGCCGAGCTGAGCACGTGGCTCTACAAGATCGCCACGAACGTATGCCTCGACATGCTGGCAGCGGACAAGCGGCGCGTCCGCCCGATGGATCTCCAGCCCGCAAGGTCCGCGGATACGCCGCTCCCTGATCCGCTCGCCGAGGAGACGTGGATCGAGCCGGCCCCGGATTCTTTGGTCGTCG
>DASQDO010000321.1:0-1819 GCA_035634135.1 Actinomycetota bacterium | reverse complement strand
GGGCCGCGGCGATCGTGACGGCGGCGACGAAGCATCGGGGCTTCCTCACGCGGTGGTCGCTCCCGTCCCGCCTCGTCGCATCGCGAGCACGAGCGCGATCACGGCGAAGAGCAACGCGGCTCCGCTCAGGACGGTGGCGGTGCCGGTCCCTTCCTCCTCGTCGTCGTCGTCCGCGGCGTCGTCGGCCTCGGACGTTCCGCCGCCGCGCAGCTCGGCGAGCGCAGCGAGCTGGCCCTGGCCCTCTTCGAGGCCGAGGTCGTACGTCGTCAGCGAAGCCGCCGGGGTCTCGGAGTCGGGCGCGCCGGTCCACTCGACGACCTCGCCGCCGCTGTAGGTCTGGAGCGCCTCGAACGTCAGCGTCTCCTCACCGTCGGGCATGCGTGCCGAGAAGCCGAACTCGAGGAACTCACCCGGGCCGATGCGGCCGCCCTTCCACGTGACCTTCCCGACCGCCTCGGTGATCTCCTGGCCGAACGCCTCGATCGGCTCCTCGAGCTCGACCATCTTGACCTTGCGCTTCCATCCGTCCCTCGGCTCGAAGCTCACGAACGTGAGCGGCGGCATCTTGACGACGACCTTCGTGGTGTCGGCGTCGGGCCGCTCGTTCGGGACCCGCACCACGAAGCGCGAGAACGTCCCCGATATGGCCTCCGAGGGCTGGACCGTGACGTGGGCCGCGGCCGGGGCGGCGAATGCTGCGACCAGCGCGCCGGCGAGCGCGCCCAAGACAACTCTTCTCATCCGTAACGCTCCTGTCTTTTCGAGAACGGCTAAGGACAGGCGCGAGAAGGGGGGCCGCGCAGGTTCCACGCGGCGCGCGCGACCGAGTCGCGGGCGCGGACGACGGTCTCGAACGAGAACGTGATCGCCGCGGAGCTGCGGGCCCGCGGTGCCAGGAGCCGCCGCAGCGCGTCGGCCGTGGCGCGGATCAACAGGACGAGCGCGGTCGCCGCGAGCGCGACCGCGAGCTGGGCGACCAACCCGATCAGGAACGCGGGCTCGTGGAGGAGCTCTGCGACCCCGGGGATGCCGTGTCCGCGCTCCCACGTCTCGAGGAGCACGAATCCCGTCGTCTGGACGACCCACAGGAGCGCGGCGACGCCGGCGCGGGAGCCGCGCTCGCCGCTCGAGCGCACGCGCTGCATGAACAGGCCGATGACGGCGGCGAAGGTGGCGGCGAGCGCGAGCGTTCCGAGGAGGCCGCCGTGGGCGTGACCGGTGTGGGCGAGCAGCTCGGCCCTCTCGTGCGCGTCGGGGGCGACGACGAAGTAGGAGACGAGGTGGCCCGCGAGCAGCCCGCCGAGGGCGAGGAGCCCCAGCCACAGCGGTGACGCGCGCAGTCGCCGGTCCACGGAGCCGATGCTATCCGGCGGCGTCCGTTCCCTCCCCCTCGTGCTCGTTCAGGCCACCGACGGCAACGACCACGACGTCGTAGATCCGCCAGTCGAGCCGCCTCACCATCTCGGTCGCCTCGTCGAGTCGGGCCGCGTCGACCTGTCCGCCGGCCGGGACGACGAAGACCTCGCCGTAGTAGACGTGGCCTTCCTCGCGGAAGCGCACCCGCGCCCGTTCGACCCACGGGAGCTTCGCGACTTCGTTCGCCACGCGGGCCGGCAGCGGGTCGCGCCCGGAGCCGTCGACCTTCGACGGCGAGGTGTCCATGAGGTCCGCGACCGCGTTGCGGACGTTCGAGACCCCGTCGTGGAGGATGTCCGCGGAGATAACGGCCGCCGCGACCGCGTCGGCCCACCAGCGCCCGAACGCGATCCCGAGGACCCCCGTCGCCGCGGCCATCCCCGTCAGCCAGTCGGCCTTGTTC
>DASQDO010000320.1:0-1779 GCA_035634135.1 Actinomycetota bacterium | reverse complement strand
AGGTCCTTGCGCACCTGCTCGGTCGTCTGCCCGGTGTGCTCCGAGATGATCTCGATCATGCGCTGGTTGACGTCCAGGATCTCGCGGGCGTGGATCTCGATGTCGGCCGCGGTGCCCTGATAGCCCGCCGAGCCCTGGTGGATCATGATCTTCGCGTTGGGGAGCGAGAACCGCTTGCCGTTGGCTCCGCCGCACAAAAGGATTGCTCCCATCGACATCGCCATGCCCACGCAGATGGTCGAGACGTCGGGCTTGATGTACTGCATCGTGTCGTAGATCGCCATGCCGGCGTAGACCTGGCCCCCCGGCGAGTTGATGTAGAGGCTGATGTCCTTGTCGGGGTCCTCGGACTCGAGGTGGAGCATCTGCGCCACGATCAGGTTTGCGACCTGGTCGTCGACGGGGGTCCCGAGGAAGATGATCCGCTCCTTGAGGAGCCGCGAGTAGATGTCGAACGCACGCTCGCCCCGGCTCGTCTGCTCGACGACCATCGGGACGAGGTAGTTGTGCGGTTGCTGGGTCATGAGGGGTGCGCCTCCGCTTCTTCTTCTTGTGGCATGGGTTCTTCGGCCGGCCGGCCGGTCACGTTTATGGCCTCTACGACGTATTCGAGGGCCTTTCGACGCATGATATCGGCGGCCAGAGAGCCCAAACGCCCTGCGTTCACGACTTGTTCCGCTACCTCTTTCGCGTCCCGGCCCGTGCGGTGCGCCAGCAGCGCGACCTCGCGTCCGATGTCCTCCTCGGTGACGTCGAAGCGCTCGTTGCGGGCGATCTCCTCGAGGAGGAGCTCGGCCTTGACCGACCGTTCCACCTGCCGGCGGATGTCGCGGCGGATCTCGAGGTCGGTCAGGTTCGCGCGCTGGGTGTACTCGTCCATCGTGAGGCCGGCCCGCTTCACGTCCTCCTCGAAGTGCTCGAGCCGGTGCTCGAGCTCGCCTTCGACCAGCTTGTCGGGGGCGACGAGGTCCGAGGCGTCGACGAGGGCCGTCAGCGCCTGGTTCGCGATCTCCTCACGGACCATGCCCCGCTTGACCGGGGCGAGCCGCTCGCGGATGTCGTCCTCGAGCTCGGCGAGCGTGTCGAACTCGCCCATCGTCTTCGCGAGCTCGTCGTCGAGCGGCGGGAGCTGCTTCACCTTCACCTCCTTCACCAAGACGGTGAAGGAAATCTCCTCGCCGGCCAGCTCGCCGGAGGGGATCGCGTCGTTGAACTTCAGGATGGCGCCGGGCCGGGCGCCCTCGAGCTCTTCGTCGAGTCGGGGGGGCCCGGTGCGAGAGCCGACCTCGTAGAGGTCGTCGGGGGCGCTCGCCCCTTCGACGGGCTCGTCGTGGCGGTAGCCGTTCAGGTCGATGAGGACGAAGTCGCCGCGGCGGGCCTCGCGGCCGACGGGCTCGAGCGAGGCGAACCCCTCCCGGAGCCGGTCCAGCTGCTCGGAGACCTCCTCGTCGGTGACCTCCGACGGCGGCGCGTCGATCGAGATCGCGGCGAGGTCGGGGATCCGGACCTCGGGCCGCACGTCGACGACGGCCTCGAACAGGATCGGCGAGCCGGCGTCGAACTCGAGCACCTCGATCTCCGGCGGGGCGATGGCCTCGAGGCCCTCGGCCTCCAACGCGTCCCGGTAGAGGTCGGGCAGGGCGTCCCGCAGAGCCTCCTCGCGGATGACCTCGGGGCCCACGCGGGCGTCGATGATCTGGCGCGGGACCTTGCCCTTTCGGAAGCCGGAGACCTTCACCTCTCCGGCCCACCTTCTGTACACCGCGTCCAGCGCGGGCT
>DASQDO010000319.1:0-4117 GCA_035634135.1 Actinomycetota bacterium | reverse complement strand
CGAGACGATCGACCTGTCGCCGTTCGGGGCGTCGAGGCTGCGCGAGGGACGGCGGCTCGACGACGTCCAGCCGAGCGAGTCCCGCGCCGAGGGGGCCGGGATCTGACGCTCGGCGCCCCGGTGTGTAACGCTGGGGCAATGTCGGTCCGCCGGGCGCTCGCGGGGGTGGTGGTGCTGACCCAGCTCGCCGTCCCCCTGGCAGGGTCCGGGAGCGCACAGACCCCGCCCTGCACGTGGTCGATCGGGTTGATGGGCGCGCTCAGCGGCGACGCCGCTCGCTACGGCCGGCCCATCGCGGACGGCATCCGCTTGGCCGTCGACCTCGCCAACCGGGAACGGGACCTCCCCTGCGCCCTCGCCGTGCACGCCAAGGACTCGCAAGGTGACCCGACCCAGGCCCCCGCCCTCGCCCGCGCGCTCGTCGACGACGAGCAGGTCGTTGCGTGCGTCTGTGGCTTCTTCTCCGGAGAGACCCTGGCTACCGGACCGATCTTCGACGACGGCGGACTGCTGATGGCGTCGACCGGGAGCAACCGCACGATCGACGAGCAGGGCTACGACACGTGGTTCCGCGCGGTCGCGGCCGACGACAGACAGGGTGCGGCCGCCGCGCGCTACATCGTGGAGGTCCTGAGACCCCGGTCGGTGAGCGTCGTCCACGACAACCAGGCCTATTCGAAGTCGCTTGCAGAGGACGTGGCGGACGGAGTCGGGCGCCGTCTCGAAGGGAAGTTCGTCATCAATCCGGAAGAGGCGGACTACAGCGCGGTGGTAGCCCGGCTCGAGAAGATCAGGCCCGACGTCGTCTTCTACGGGGGCTACTCACCCCAGGCCGGCCTGCTGCTGCGGCAGATGAGAGAAGCCGGGGTCCGGTCCCGGTTCGTCACCGACGAGGGAGCGAAGAACGGCTGGATGCGCAGGTACCTCCGGCGATCCGACGGGCGCGCGCGATTGACCGCCGTCTGCCCGTGCTCCGACCCCACCGAGATCGCAGCCGCGTCCACGTTCGTCGACGAGTACGTGGCGAGTTACGGGAAACGGCCGAGGGGCTACGCCGCCGACGGGTTCGACATGACGAACATCGCGATCGACGCGCTGCGCGGGCTCTCGGGTACCGAGACGGTCGAGCAAGCCCGAGCTCACGTGGTCGCGCACTTCGACGCGGCGGAAGACGTCGAGGGAACGGTCAAGGACTACACCTGGGACGAGAGCGGTGAGCTCGTCACGAACCGGACCCACGTCTTCATGTGGAGGTGGCTAGACCGGCGCGAGCGTTTCGAATACGTCGGGAGGGTCTCCGAGCTGACCCAGCCGTAGGTCAGGCGGACGAGGTCTCGACGAGCAGCGCGAGCCGCCGGGCGGCCTCGCCCGAATCCACGGCCTCACCCGCCTGCCGGAGACCTTCGTTCACGTCCGGCGCCAGGCCCGCGGCGACGAGCCCCGCGGCGGCGTTCAGCACGACGATGTCCCGTCGCGGCCCGGCCTCGCCTTCGAGGACGTCTCGGATCGTGGCGGCGTTCTCGTCCGCGGTGCCTCCGGCCACGGTCTCCAGGGGCGACACCGGCAGCCCCAGCTCCTCCGGGTCGATCCGCCACCTGCGGACCTCACCCTCGACCAGCTCGTAGACGTCGGACGGGCCCGAAGTCGAAAGCTCGTCTAGACCCTTATCCCCGTGGAACGCCACGACGTGCTTGCTGCCGAGGCGTCCGAGCGTGTGGACCATCTTCTCGATCATCTTCGGGTCCGAGACGCCGAGGGCCTGGCGGGTCGCACCCGCCGGGTTCGTGAGGGGGCCGAGGAAGTTGAAGATCGTGGGGACGCCGAGGTCCCGCCGGGTGGGGCCTGCGTGGCGCATCGCCGGGTGAAAGAGGGGGGCGAAGCAGAACCCGATCCCCGCCTCCGCTATGCAGGCCTCGACGCCGGCCGGGGGGAGGTCGATCTTGACGCCGAGGGCCTCGAGCACGTCGGCCGAGCCGCAGCGGGACGAGGCCGCACGGTTCCCGTGCTTGGCGACCTTCGCCCCGGCCCCCGCACACACGATCGCGGCCGCCGTCGAGACGTTGAACGTGCCGCTGCGATCGCCGCCGGTCCCGCACGTGTCCAAGACGTCGCCCTCGACCTCGACCTTCTCGGCGTAACGGCGCATCGTCTGCACGAGGCCGGCGACCTCGTCGATGGTCTCGCCCTTCGCGCGCAGGGCGACGACGAAGCCCGCGACCTGCGCGGGGCTCGCGGCGCCCTCCATGATCTCCTCCATGCACGCTGCGGCCTCGTCCTCCGAGAGCGAGTCGCCGCCGAGGAGCCGCCCGAGGACCTGCGGCCAGGAGAAGCTCACGACAGCAGCGTCGCGAACGCGTGCGCGTAGGCAACCGCGCCGTGCTCGAGCTCGGCGAGGTCGATCGACTCGTGCGCGGTGTGCGCGAGCGTGATGTCGCCGGGACCGCACACGATGACGTCGGCGCCGGTCTCGAAGAGAAAGCGCGCGTCGGACGCGCCGCGGAACCCGATGACGTCGACGTCGCGTCCGGTGGTGGTGCGAAGCGCGTCGACCGCTGCGGCCACGACGGGCGCGTCGGGCGCTACCTCGAAGGACTCGGCGAAGAACGCGAGGTCCACGTAGACGTCGACGTCCGGGAAACGCTTGCGCGCACGCTCGACGGCCTCTTGTATCCCCGCTATCACGGACTCCCTCGTCTCGCCGGGAACCGTGCGCCGGTCGACCTCGGCGACGCACGCCGCCGGGATGATGTTGACCTTCTCGCCCCCGCGGATCGTGCCGACGCTGACGGTCGGGCCGCCGAGCAGCGGGTGCGTCACGTCCGGCAGCGTGTCCTCGAGGTGCAGGACGACCTCGGCCATGTGCTTGATCGCGTTGACGCCGCGCTCGGGGGCCGACCCGTGACCGGCGACGCCGCGCGTCGTCAGGCGGAACCAGCTCGCGCCCCGCTGAGCGCGCACGACCCGCAACGACGTGGGCTCCCCCACCATCGCCACGTCGGGGTTCAGGATTTTCTCCTCGACGAGGTACCCGGCGCCCTTGAAGCCCATCGTCTCCTCGTCGGCGACGAGCGCGAGCTCGAGCGTGCCCTGCGGCTCCCATCCCGCGCGCTTCAGGATCGCCACGGCTTCGAGCGCGGCCGCGACGGGGCCCTTCGCATCCGACGACCCGCGTCCGTGCATGCGTCCGTCCTCGATCGCGCCCGAGTAAGGGTCGCGCTCCCACAGCGAGGGGTCGCCCGCCGGGACGACGTCGATGTGCGAGCAGTAGCAGAGGGCCGGGCCGCCGGAACCGCGCCAGCGCGCGACGACGCTCGGCCGCCCCGGCTCGACCTCGTGCAGCTCGGTGTCGAGCCCGAGCTCCTCGCAGAACGCGGCGGTCAGCGCAGCCGCGGCCGCCTCTTCTCCGGGCGGGTTCTCCGACGGCGTGCGGACGAGCTGCTGCAACCGGTCGACGAGCCGATCGCGGTCTGCGAAGGTCGCGAAATCCGCGTTCACCGGCATCGATACCTGCCAAACTGTGGGCGATGAACAGCTACCAGGTCTTCCTCGCGGGCGTCCTCGTGACGTGGCCGTTGATCATCTTCGGCCTGCTTTTCCTGATGAGCCGCATGGAGGACTACGTCAACCGCTCCGACGCCGCGACGCCGGAGGAGGCGGGGCTCGAGCCCGTCGAGGGTCACTCGGGCGAGCGCGAGGTCCAGATCAGGTTCGGCGACCAGGTCGTCGGGGAGTCCTCGAAGTAGCTGCATCGCGGGATCGTACGCGCCGTCAGACGGTGGCGACGCACTCGACCTCGACCTCGGCGCCCTTCGGGAGCCCCGCGACGGCGACCGTCGCGCGTGCGGGGGGCTCGTCGCCGAAGAACTCGCCGTAGGCCTCGTTGAACTCCGGGAAGTCGTTCATGTCGACGAGGAACGCCGTGACCTTGACGACGTCGTCGAGACCCGCCCCCGCCGCGCGCAGTACCGCCGAGAGGTTCTCGAGACACCGGCGCGTCTGGTCTGCGATCGAGCCGCCGATCAGCTCGCCGCTCTGGGGGTCGAGGGGGACCTGGCCGGAGCAGTAGACGAAGCCGTTAGCGACGATCGCCTGTGAATAAGCGCCGACGGCGGCGGGG
>DASQDO010000318.1:0-1635 GCA_035634135.1 Actinomycetota bacterium | reverse complement strand
GAGCGTCGAGTCGTCTTGCGGAAGGCCCTGCTCGAGCGCGCGCCGGCGCGCCCGCTCGGCCGGAGCGGCCGTCAGGTAGACCTTGAACTCCGCGCGCGGGAGGACCGCGCTCCCTATGTCGCGGCCTTCCATCACGACGTCGGACGTCTCCGCCAGCGCGCGCTGCTTGCCGAGGAGCGCGCTGCGCACCCGCGGGTTCGCCGCGACCGTCGAGACGATCTTCGTGACGTCGGAAGCCCGGATCCGTTCGGAGACGTCGGTCCCCTCGAGCCACACACGGGTCCCGTCGAGGTCGATCTCGGCGGTCTCGGCCAGCGACCCCACCGCGTCCTCGTCGGCGGGGTCGACGCCCGCCCGCAGGGCCGCTAGCGCGAGTGCGCGGTACATCGCGCCGGAGTCGACGTAGCGCCAGCCGAGAGCGCGCGCCACCGCTCGCGCCACCGTGCTCTTGCCCGCGCCAGCAGGTCCGTCGATCGCCAGGGCAGCCACGTCAGGCCACCCGTCCCTGCGCCCGGCCGAGCACGTCGAGGAACCCGGGGAACGAGGTGTCGACGCACGACCAGCGCGAGACCCTCACGCCCTCGGCCGACAGCAGGCCGGCGATCGCGAACGACATCGCGATGCGGTGGTCGCCGAACGAGTCGACCGCGCCGCCGGTGAGCCGGGCCGGGCCCTCGATCACCATCCCGTCGGGCCGCTCCTCGGCCTCGGCCCCGAGCGCGCGCAGCCCCGCAGTCATCGCGGCGATCCGGTCCGACTCCTTGACGCGCAGCTCGGCGGCTCCGGACACCGTCGTCTTGCCCTCGGCCTGCGACGCCGCTATGGCGAGGAGCGGGAGCTCGTCGATCAGCCCCGGGACCTCGCGAGGCTCGACGTCGGTCGCGGTCAGGTCCGACGTGCGCGCCGTGACGTCGCCGCGGGGCTCGCCGCCGGACTCGGTCGTCTCCTCCACGGTCAGGTCGGCACCCATCCGGATGAGGACGTCGAGGGCCGCGGTCCGCGTCGGGTTGAGCAGCACGTCCGTCACCGTGAGCTCGGACCCGGACACCAAGAGGGCCGCGACGATCAGGTACAGGGCAGAGGACGTGTCGCCCGGCACTTCCCAGGCGCGCGGCCCGGGCTGCGACCCGCCTTCGACCGAGCAGGTCGTCCCGTCCCGGGCGACCTCCACGCCGGCGGCCGCGAGCATCCGTTCGGTGTGGTCGCGGCTGGGGCCGGGCTCGGTGACGCTCGTCGTCCCCGTGGCCGCCAGGCCGGCGAGGAGGATCGCGGTCTTCACCTGCGCGCTCGCCACGTTGAGCTCGGCTTCGATCCCCCTGAGGTTCCCGCCGCGAACGGTCATCGGGGGAAGCTCGCCGTAGGCCCGGCCGTCGACGGCGGCGCCCATCTGGCGCAGGGGGGCCGCGACCCGGAGCATCGGCCGGGACCGCAACGAGGCGTCTCCGGTGAGAACGCTCAGGCCTTCGATCCCCGCGCAGACCCCGAGAAGGGTCCGCATCGAGGTCCCGGAGTTGCCGAGGTCGAGAACGCCGTCCGGTTCCCTCAGCCCGCCGATTCCGCAACCCTCTACTTCAACGTTATCCTCGTCCTCGAGGTCGACCCGGGCGCCCAGTGCGGCGACGGCGGCGGCGGTCG
>DASQDO010000317.1:0-1836 GCA_035634135.1 Actinomycetota bacterium | reverse complement strand
TCCGCGTCCGACGTGCGGTCCAGGGATTCGGGGTCGATGGTGCTCGAGACGTGGATCCCGATGCCGCGCTTCCTGAAGACCCTCGCGAGCTCCTTGCTGATCTCGGGATCCTCGAGCGGCACCACCCGGTCGGCGAACTCGACGAGGGTCACCTCGGCACCGAAGTCCCGGTACATGCTGGCCCACTCCACGCCGATCGCACCGGCACCCACGATCGTCACCCGCCCGGGGACGTCGTTCCTCGCCAGCGCCTCGTCCGAGGTGATGATCCGCTCTCCGTCGATCTCGAGCCCCGGCAGTGACTTCGGCGCGGACCCCGTGGCGAGCACGAGGTTCTTGCCGGTCATCTCGACGTCGCCCGATGGCCCGCCCGACACCCGCACCGTCCGCGGGCCCGTCACCACGCCGTTGCCGGCGATCACCGTCACCCGATTCTTCTTCATGAGGAACTCGACGCCCCCGACGTGCTTCTCGATGACGGCGTCACGTCGCTTCGCGAGCGCCCCGTACTCGAGCCCGATCCCGTCGTGGCCGCTGAGGCCGAACTCCGCGCCCTGCTCGGTCACGCGGTGCAGCAGATCGGCGGTCTCCAGGAGGGCCTTCGACGGGATGCAGCCGCGGTTGAGGCACGTGCCGCCCAGCCGGTCACGCTCGACCATTCCGACGGAGAGCCCCAGCTGCGCCGCGCGGATCGCGCCGACGTAGCTCATGCCGCCGCCGAGGATGACCACGTCGAACGACTGGGGCTCGGCCATGTGGCGACGCTGCTCAGCTCGCCGCGGCGACCGCGCGGCGCGGACCATCGCTGTCCAGCGAGTGGCCCTCGTGCGCTGCCATCGCCTGCCGCCAGGGGGCCGGAACCGGGATCGGCTCCGAGCGATCGTAGTCGTACGTCACGAGGACGCTGCCGACGTCACCGACGAGACGTCCCTCGGTGCCGGCCGTCATCCGGTGGCTCATCTCGAAGCTCGTCCGGCCGATGCGGTGGACGCGCGTCTCGACCGTCAACGCGTCACCGAAGAAGATCGGCGAGCGGAAGTCGAGCTCGATGCGGGCGAGGATCAGCGGCAGACGGTCGAAGGGCGCATCGGGCTGGAGGACGTCGAGCAGGTAGCGGATCCGCGCCTGCTCCGCATAGCTGAAGAAGACGGCGTTGTTCACGTGCCCGAAGGCGTCGATGTCGCTGAAACGGACATCGAGCGCGGTGCGATGGCGAAAGGCGTCGGCACTCACGGGAGCGCCATTCTAGCCGGACGCCGGGAGCGCCTCCGCGGCGCGATCCATGAGAGCCGCGAGCAGTGTGACGCGGGGAACGACGCTCTCGATGTCGAGCCACTCGTCGACCGAATGGTCGTCTCCGCCGACGGGTCCCAGGCCGTCGAGCGTCGGGAGGCCCTCCGCAGACGTGGTGTTCGCGTCGCTCGCGCCTCCGGTGGCGGCATCGTGCAGGTCGAAACCCATCTCACCCGCGATCCGGATCGCCAGCGACACGAGAGCCTCGGACGCGGGCGTCTTCTCCATCGGACGGTGCCCCGCCGTGGGTGACATCTCCGCGCGGACGCCGTCGACCGTGGTGGTCGTCACGATGCGCTCGACCTCCGCGCGCGCGGCCTCGAACTCCTGGACCGTGGACGCCCGGACGTCGACGTGGAGGTCGCAGCGCTCGGCGACGACGTTCGGACGCGTCCCGCCCCGGACGACACCGGCGTTCACCGTCACGCTGGGCCAGCGGCCGTTGAGGGCGTGCAGCGCAACGACCTTGTGCGCCGCCTCGAGCACCGCGCTCCGCCCCTTCTCGGGCTCGACGCCCGCGTGCGCGGCACGGCCGCGGAACGT
>DASQDO010000316.1:0-5941 GCA_035634135.1 Actinomycetota bacterium | reverse complement strand
GCGCTCTCTCTCGGCGCCGACATGTACTTCGAGAAGGGGATCAGCTTCTTCGACCTTGCCGAGGAGGTAGTGGAGACCTGCCCCGGCCGGGCCTGAACCGGGTCGCGGCCCGGGGGCCGCGCGCGGGCGCGTGGCCCGCGCGGGCCCGGGTGCTTGCTTACGGAGGCGGCAGGCAGAAGTACGGGTCCACGTAGAAGTTGTCGTACGTGACGGCGCCGTCCGGCTCCAGCACGCCGACCGTCCCTCCGCTGACCTCGCAGCCTTCGCGGCCGATGGGGGGGATGGTGATCTCCTCGGCGGAGGCCACCCCGCCCGACGTCACGATCGCAGAGGCGGCCATGACGGTGAGCACGAGCTTGCGCATGGTCTGTTTCACCTCCTTCGGCGGCAGCGTGTAAGAGAAAGCCGGCCGCCGCTGCCGAGCGCCCGGATTGCGCCCGCCTGGTTGGGTCGCTGGATCGTCGGTTCGCCGGGCCGGCCCGCGCTCCCGCGACGGGCGCCGGAACGTCCGACCTGTGCCGCGAAGGGGTCCGCGACCGCCGCTAGAATGCGTGCTCCCGGGCGGTTAGCTCAGCGGGAGAGCGCTGCCTTCACACGGCAGAGGTCACTGGTTCGATCCCAGTACCGCCCACCCCGTGTTCCGCGGCATCAGGGCCACGTTCAGGGTTGCGATGCGGCACCGCGCCGGCGGCCTGCTCGGTACGCCATCGCCACGAGCGCAATCAGCAGCGCACCGGCCCCCACCCAGACGATCCCCGGGACGCCCCCTGACTCCTCGGGCTCGACAGCTTCGTAGGGTTCGCGCAGGACTTCCAGCTCCGCTTCCGGGACCGGCTGTAGCCCCGGCTCCAATTGCGCCTCCGGCCCCCAGACCGAGACCTCTCGAAGCCCGTCGACGCCCAGACCGACGCGGACGGAACGCACGGTGGCTTCCGGCAGCCGCACCGTCGCGAAGGGGGACGTGGCCGCACCCGCGGCCCTCCATCTCCGCCCGTTCGCGGATACCTCCACGGGACATCTGCTCGAACAACCACGAACGACTACGAGGTCGACGGGCGCGGCCCCCTCCATGTCGATCGTCGCGGTCGTCGGCTGGGGGCAGGCCCGCTTCCGGCGCGGAGACGGCTGCCCCGGGCAGCGTGCCACCGGCGTCTCCGCGAAGAAGAGGTCTCCGTCGGTGAGGCCGCAATCGCCCCCGGTGCCGGGAAGAGAGGCCGATCTCGCGTTGCCGTAGCGGCACGCAGCGTCTCTCGACAGCGGCGCGCCCGCCGCTGCGTAGCCGACGCCCGGCGACCGCCAGGTGAGGTGGATGTCGCTGCCCTCGATCGTGTCGTCGAACCCGCCCGACACGACGACGCGTCCGCTGGAGCCTTCGAGGACGCGGCTGTCGACGGTGGCCCCGGTCTCTGCCGTGGTGACCTGCCACACCGGGACGACCGAGTCCGTCTCGAATGCCAACGTGTAGGGCGCGCCCGGTGACGGTTCCCACGACGCGACCGCGCGGCCGGAGGCGGCTTCCACCGACAGCGCGGGATCCACGAGCTCCAACGGCGGGAGCCGGACCCGCTCCGTCTGGACGACGAACTGCGCCGCCATCGATGCCCCGGACACCTGGTCTCCAGCGGGAGCGGCGGATGCCGAGAGGACCTGCGTCCTGACGTTGCCGAACGACGTCTGGGTGTCCCGGCCGCGCAGCACGAAGCGATACGTGCCGTCGTCCCGCGTGACGGCCGACCGGACGGTGTCGTCGCAGATGCCGGCGGTGCAGGCCAGTCCCAGGGTGATCACGCCCAAGAGCGCGTCCCCGCCGGATGCACCGGTCGCCAGGCGGACGGGGCGATCGGCGAGCGGCTCCCCGGACGGGGTCGTGACCCGTCCCGAGATCGACACCTTGGCGCTCGGGTCGACCTTGCTGGTCTCGCCGCAGGCGGTGGCCGCGACGAGCGCAACGGTCGCGATCGCGACGAAGCGCACGAGGGGGCCGGCGCGCCACGACGTCGTCACACACTCATCCTGGCGCAGGTCCGGCGCCTTGCACAGGGGCCGCTCGGCCGGACCACCGACATGCGGCCGTCAGCCGGCCCCCTCGGCGCGCAGCTCGACCTCCGGGCCCGATGCGTCGACCACGACCCAGAACTCTCCCTCCGCCGGCGGCTCCGGCGGGAGCTGCCGGCGCGACAGGGGACCCAGCAGCGCTTCGGGATCGTGACGGAAACGCACCCTCGTCTCCCCGCGTTCCGCCCGGCCGGCGAAGTTGACCCGGTTCAGCGCGAGCTCGAGCTCCATCACCTCCTCCACGTACGGGTTGTCGACCGCCCCTTCCTCTATGCGCTGTCTGACGAACGCCGCGAACCTGGAGGCCTCGGGCGAGAACTGGAGGTCGGTCGCAACCGTCTCCTGCCAGAACGCCTCGGCTTCGCCGATCAGGTCGTCACCGAGGAGGAAGCACGTCAGCGGGAGCAGCGTGAAGATCGGCGTTATCCGGTTGACGCGGTAGAGGGTGCAGGCCGTCGACATCCCGCGTTGACTCACCACGGTCCGCAGACGTCTCCGGTCACGGTCGTCGAGGTCGTATCCGTCGAGGACCGCGGTGTCGCCGCCGCGCAGCTGGAGGCACGACGCCGGCGACGCGATCAGATCGCACAGGGCCTGCTGGTAGCCGAGGAGCGACACGGTCAGTGGGAGCGACCCCAGACGGCCCGCGCTCTCGTCATCTCGGCGTCGATGCCCTCGGCTTTGAGGAGCGGGTAGTAGGAGTCGTGGAACTCGAACGTGATCCCCGCCAGGTTGGGGGCCTGCGGGACCGTCCACTCGAGTAGCTCCCAGACCGGCTCCGGGCACGGGCCCGCGTGCGAATCCGTGTAGACGTCGCCGATCTCGCTGCCGCCGGCGATGTGGATCTCGCCGACCCGGTCGAGGTCGAGCTCCCCGACGAACGACCGCGCGTCGAAGCCGTGGTTGCGGGCGTTCGCGTAGACGTTGTGCAGGTCGAGGAGGATCCCGCATCCGGTGCGCGCGCTGAGCTCGTTGAGGAACTGCGGCTCGGTCATGTCCTGGTCGGGGACGTCCACGAAGTAGACGTTGTTCTCGATTAGGAACGGAGCCTCGATCGACTCCTGCACGCTCTCGATGCGAGCCGCGATCATCTCGAGTACCTCGCGGTCGTAGGGGACCGGCACCGCGAGCCCCGCGTTGTGGTCGTGGCCCTCGGCGCCCGTCACGCGGACGAACGACAGGTGGTCGCTGTGCCATTCGAAGTCGTACCTCCGGTGCCACTCACGGAGGTGCGCGACGTAGTCGGTGTCGAACGGGCCCGCGGACCCGAGCGACATGCCGATGTTGTGCGCGATCACCGGCTTGCGAGCGCGGACCCACTCGAGCATCTCCATCCACGACGGGAGCTCGACGAACCGCGGCGACGCCGCGGCGCCCGCGTCCGTCCAGAACATGTCGGGGATGATCGACAGGTAGTCGTACGACGCGAGATGGTTGCGCAGGTACTCCGGAAGAGACGGGTTGTAGAGCAACCCGACTCCCAGCTTCGGCAGCTCCCGGAGCGTCCCGGCGCGTGAGGTGTCGGTCAGCGGCACCGGCCCGGATCAGCCCTTTTCGACGATCTCCATCGAGTCGAGGTCGACGCGGAGGACGTTCTCGAGGCGCTCTCTGATGATCAGGGACTCACCCGAGAGGCACGCCTGGCAGCCACGCGGCAGCCTGTTGATGAGGTCGGCGATGAGGCGGTCGCTGATGCGTCCGAACTTCTGTGAGGTGAAGCCGCTCGGCAGCGTGACCTCGATCATGCCCTTCTTCTCGGAGTACCCCAGCTCGATCAGGTTCTCGTGCATCGTCGCCCTCCCCTGTCCGGTTCGATCTTGCCCCCCACCGTGACACCCGTCAGGTTGACGTGTCAAGAAGGGGCGCGATGCCCGCGCCGCTACGAGAAAGAGGGGCCCGAAGGCCCCTCTTCGTTCGTTGCTCGGTGGTGTTACTGGCAGGCGTAGTGGTCGGGGAACGCCGTGCAGAAGACGAAGAACACGTTGTCGGCCTGACGGTCGATCGTGTCGCCGACGAACCCCGTCGTCGCCTTGCAGTCGTCCTCGACCGCCTCGACGACGTTGCCGAGGATCTCGCAAGCGGTCGGGATGTCGGCCGAAGCCGCCGGCGCCAGGGCCGTGCTCGCCCCCCCGATGAGCATGACGAAAGACAGGATCGCTGAAGCTCGACGCATCCTCTACCTCCCCAGTCCAGGGCTTCGCCGCTGAAGCCGCTGGGGCACCTTTCGGGGGACGACTAGTGCTCTCCTGCCGGGGCGACGGAAATCGTCCGCGCAGCGACGCTACGGGACGTCTCCGGAGAGGAAGCCCTCCACCACGCGCAGCCATTCGCCGGGGTGTTCCTCCGCGGGATAGTGGCCGCAAGCGTGCACCACGTGCTCGCGGACGTCTCCTGCGACGCATGCCAGAGAGCGCGCCACGCCGTGACCGATCGCCCGGCTCCCGCCGACGGCGAGGACGGGGATGGTGAGGGGGGCCGCGGCAAGGGCGCGGTTGTGGCGGGCGTCCTCCTCGGCCGCCCGGTACAGCGCCAGCCCCGCGCTGAGTGCCCCGTGGGACGCGTAGGTCCTCAGGTACTCGTCGCGCGCCGCGCGCCCGATCGCACCGGGCTCGGCCGTCAGGTCCCAGAAGTACCCGTAGTACGCGTCCTCGTGACCGCGGACGAGGACCTCCGGGAGGTCGGGGATGCGGTGGAAGTCGCCGTGCCACACGGGGTAGGTGCCGAGCGCGGCTCCGTCCGGGTCGACTCGGAACCCGGGCAGCAGCTCCTCTTCGACGACGAGGCGCGTCACACGGTCGCGCGCCGTCGCCGCGAGCGCGTATGCGACCGAACCCCCCCAGTCGTGCCCGGCGACGTCGAACGTCGCGACGCCGAGCTGCGACATCACGTCCAGAGCGGTCGCCGCGAGTGCGGGGGTGGTGTATCCCCCGGGGCTCGGGCCGGAATCTCCGAACCCCGGCAGGTCCATCGCGACGACGTGATGGTGGCGTGCGAGCGCGCCCGCGACGTCGCGCCACCTCCTCGACGTCTCGGGCCAGCCGTGTAGCAACAGGATCGAGGGCCCTTCGCCGAGGGCGACGACGTTGACGGTGGACGCTCCCACCGTCACCGGCTGCCCGGGGGGCAAGGCGTGTTCCACGCCTTGGATGATGCAACCGATCGGGCGCCCCCTGCCTCTTGTCACGAGAGATGACTCCTAGATAGTGTCGGAGTTGACGATCAGGCGGATGCACCTTTCCGGTGCAGAGGGGAGGCGGCATGCCTCAGCACCACGTCAGTCACCCTCGGGGATCGGACCTCGGCCCTCGCTCGGTGATGCTGGAAGGCCGCTTCGGCCGGATGTTCCGGAACCTTCCGTCGTTCCTCCCGCCGGACGAGGCCCTGAAGGCGGTCGCGGACACCATGGTCGAGCCGGCGCAGGCCGCGCCTACGGACGGATGGGCCCCCTCCGGCGGCGACCGCGACAGCGGCATCCCCGCCGGCTACACCTACCTCGGCCAGTTCGTCGACCACGACATCACGTTCGACCCCGTGTCGAGCCTCCAGCGGCAGAACGACCCGGACGCGCTGCACGACTTCAGGACGCCCCGGTTCGATCTCGACTCGCTGTACGGGGGCGGACCGAACAACTCGCCGTACATGTACGACCCCGACGTCGACGGTGGGCGGACCACGTTGCTCCTCGGGCGCAACGAGGTCGGGGAGGAAGACCTCCCGCGGAACGTCCTGGGGCCGGACTCGCTCGGGGAGCCCCGCGGGCGCGCGCTGATCGGCGACCCTCGCAACGACGAGAACGTCATCGTGTCGCAGCTCCACCTGACGTTCGTGAAGTTCCACAACGCCGTGGTCGAGCGGGTGCGGGCCGAGCAGCCGGGGCTCGAGCACG
>DASQDO010000315.1:0-1877 GCA_035634135.1 Actinomycetota bacterium | reverse complement strand
GAGCGGGCGCGCTGCTCGCAGTCGCGCCGGCACCGGCACACGCGTGCTCGGTGGACGGGCCCGTGAACTTCTGCATCCTCGAGGAGCCGTGCATGATCGCGGAAGACCTCAAGCCCGAGAAGCTCGGCTGCTACGACTGATCGATCGTCGAAGTAAAGAACGGCCCTCCGGACACGGGGGGCCGTTCTCGTCTACTCGATCCGCGCGCCCCGGAGCGCGGTGCTGCACGGGCAGCTCCGCTCGGCCGGGATCCTCGGCACCAGCGCGAACAAGAGCCGCCGCAGCTTCTCGTTGTTCGCCTGCACGACCTCCAGGACGGCCTCGTGGCTCACGGGGTCGTCCTCGCCGGCGACGCCGACGTCGTAGTCGGTGATGAGCGAGACGTTGACGTAGCAGATCTCGAGCTCCCGCGCGAGATACGCCTCCGGGTACTGCGTCATGTTCACGACGTGCCACCCGGCGTCCTGGAACCAGCGGGACTCGGCCCTCGTCGAGAAGCGCGGCCCCTGGATCGTCACGACGGTGCCGCGCTCGTGGACCGTGATGCCCTCCGAGCGCGCAGCTTCGATCGCGAGCGGCCTCAGCTCCGGGCAGTACGGGTCGGCGAACGAGACGTGCGTCGTGACGGGGCCGTCGTAGAAGGTGTCGGTACGGCCGGTGGTCCTGTCGACGAGCTGGTCGCAGACGACGAAGTGGCCGGGCTCGACATGGCGTTGCAGCGACCCCGCGGCGCACGGCCCGACGATCCGGGTGACACCGAGCTCCTTGAGGGCCCAGACGTTCGCGCGGTAGTTGATCCGGTGCGGCGGGAGCTGGTGCTTGCGGCCGTGGCGCGGCAGGAACGCGACGTCGATGTCGCCGACGCGTCCGATTGCGATCGGCGCGGACGGGTCTCCGTACGGTGTGGCGACCTCCTCGTGGCGGACGTCGTCCAGGAGGCTGTAGAAGCCGGATCCGCCGAAGACTCCGACGGCGGCTGCCGTCAGGCCGACTTCTCCGTGGCCGAGGTGTCCTTCTTCGGCGTGGCCGGTTTGTCGGCCTTGGTCTCGGACTTCGACTCGGTCTTCGCCGAATCGGACTTGTCGCTCGACCCGCTCGACTTCGAGCCGGTCTTCGCGTCGGTCGAGTAGAAGCCCGACCCTTTGAACACGATCCCGACGGGCGAGAACAGCTTCCTGAGCTTGCCGCCGCAGTGCGGGCAATCCTCCAGGGGCGGGTCGTCGAAGCCCTGTTTCGCCTCGGTGCGCTCACCGCAGCTCGTGCAGGCGTATTCATAGATGGGCATGGCGGGATCATCGCACTAAAATCGAGGTCTCAGAGCGCCGACGAACCCTCCAAAGGGGGTAGTGACCACCCGATGTCCCTCCAGCGGCGCCTAACGCTCTTCTTCGTCCTCATCGTCATCCTGCCGCTCGTCGCGGCCGGGTACGTAGTGCAGCGCGTCGTCGTGGGCGAGATCTCCCGCCGTGCCGTCGTGGCCCTGGATCCTGCGCTCGACGCGGCCGTCGCCGTGTACAACGCGCGGGTGGGCGACATGGTCGACGAGGTCCGCCGCACGGTCGAGCGGCCCCGGGTGGCGCGGCTCATGGCGGACCGCGACGCAGACGCCGTGAAGAAGTTCCTCGTCGGCGCGCTCGAGAGGTCGGGCGAGCTCGACTTCCTGATCCTGCTCGACGAGGAGGGGCGCGTCCTCGGGCACGCCCGCACCCCCGGTGAGTTCGTCGACGGATACGAGCGTCCCGACCCCGGCGACGTGCTGGCCGCCGAGGGAGCGTCCGGCCCCGGCTTCAACCGGACGCGGCTGATCCCGCTGCGCATCGGCGGCGAGGGCCGCGTCGGCTCCGTGGTCGGCGGCTTCTGGCTCGACCGGTCGATCC
>DASQDO010000314.1:0-3206 GCA_035634135.1 Actinomycetota bacterium | reverse complement strand
GTGAAGCCGCTCTCGGGCATCGCGACCATCAGGAAGAGCGACAGCAGCACGAACACGATCCCTCCGGCGAAGATCGGCATCCACAGCGCGACGCTGCCGAGCGAGACGCTCGCGACGATGCCGCCGAGCGCGGCGAAGTTCGCCAGCTGTGCGCCGCGCAGGTACAGGCCGGCCGCCGGTGCCTCGCCGACCTCGTCGGTGACCCACGCGACGTTGGCGCCGCTGACGAACGTGTAGCCGAGGCCCCACACGACCTGGCCCAGCAGGATCGGCAGAAAGCGCGGGAACGACGCCTCGATCATGAAGCCGATGCCCGTGAGGAACGTCCCGACGATGACGGAGCGCCGCCGGCTGACCGTGTCGGCGAGGATCCCGGTCGGGATCTCGAACAGGAACACGGTCGCCTCGAGCGCGGTGCCGACGAGCACGAGCTGGAGCGGGTCGAGGCCTGCCGACGAGATCCGGTACACGGACGCGAGCGTCGCCATCGTGTAGAAGGCGAAGCCCGTGACGGCTTCGATCGTGAGATAGACCGACGCGGCCGGACGGCGCACTTACGGGAGCAGGGTCTCGTCGATCCAGGCGACGGTGCGTTCGGCCACCTCGGCCCACGCGTCCTTCGTCGAACGGCCCGACGACGCACGCACCTTGAACGAGTGGTCGCCGTCGGCGACCACGTGGACGGTCGCGTCGATCCCCGTCTCGGCGATCACGTCGCGCAAGGTGTCCAGCGGGCAGAACGGGTCGCGCGTCCCTTCCACGAACAGCATCGGCGCGCCGACGTCGGGGAGGTGGGCCGTGCGGCCCGTGTCGGGCCGGCCCGGCGGGTGGAGCGGGTAGCCGTGGAACACGAGGCCGTCGGCCGGTGCACCCGCGGCCACAGCCTGCGACGCGATGCGGCCGCCCATCGACTTGCCACCGAGCACGAGCGGCCGCTCGCCGGTGCGGGCGCGCACATCCTCAGCAACGGCGCGCCACGATTCTTCGAGCACGGCGGCCTTGTCGGGGGCCTTGCGCCCGGCCTGCATGTACGGGAACTCGAAGCGCAGGCACAGGAGGCCCGCTTCCGCGAGGGCGGCGGCCTGGAACGCCATGAAGTCGCTGCGCATCCCGGCCCCCGCGCCGTGCGCGAGGACGATTACCGCGCGGCCGTCTTCGGGACCGTCGCCGAGGAGCTCGGCCACGTCAGGAGATCGGCGGGGCTTCGAGCGTGCGGCGGCGGCCGGCCTGGTCGACCTCGTCGGCCTTCATCGCGCGCCGGACCCGTCGCACGTCCTTCAACGGCACGAGCGCGACCGTCGTGCGCGCGGCCCGGAGCTGCTCGATCTGGCGCTGCTTCTCCTCGAGCTGCGCGCCGGCCCGCGCGACGCGGGTGCGGAGACGTTCGATCTCGCCCTCGAGCTCGAGGATCCGCATGACTCCCGCGAGGTTGACGCCCTCGTTCGTCAGGTCCTGGATGCGGCGCAGGAGCTCGATGTCCTTGCGCGAGTAGCGGCGGGTGTTGCCGCTCGTGCGGCTCGGTGAGAGCAGGCCCTTGCGCTCGTAGACGCGCAGTGTCTGCGGGTGGACGCCCGCAAGCTCGGCCGCGACCGAGATTATGTAGATCGCCTGGTTGTCGTCGTCCGGTCGCCGGGACACGGTGCCTCCCCCCTAGGTAGTGGTCGTCTCGTGTTCGAGGCCCGCCCGCGGCGACGCCTCGTGTACCTCCGCGAAGCGCTCGAGCGCCTCGCGCTCTTTGCGCGACAGCTTGCGCGGGACCTCGATGCCGATCTTCACGAGGAGGTCGCCGGTTCCTCCGCGGGGCCGCGGCCCCCCTTTCCCGCGCACGCGCAGCGTGCGGCCGTGCTGGGTGCCCGCCGGCACCTTCACAGTGACGTGGCCGTCGAGCGTCGGCACGGTGACGTTCGCGCCGAGCGCGGCCTCAGGGAACGTCACCGGCACCTCGACGACGAGGTCGCCGTCGCGGCCCTGCGCGAACACCGGATGCGGGCGCACGCGCACGACGACGTAGAGATCGCCGGCCTCGCCCCCGTGGGGGCCGGGCGTTCCCTTGCCCGCGACGCGGATGCGCGTGCCGTCGGTGACGGCCGGCGGGATCCGGACCTTCGCCCCGGAGAGCTCGATCGTCGCTCCCTCGACCGCCTGCTCGAACGACAGGACGGCCTCGGCTTCGGTGTCCGCGCCCTTCTGGCGCCCGCGGAAGCCGAACCCTCCGAAGAGGTCGCCGAGGTCGACGCCGTTGCCGCCGAAGAGATCGCCGATGTCCCCGATGTCCACGCGCACGTTGCGGCCGCCTCGTCCCGGCGAGCCCGGACGGAAGCCGAACCCGCCGCCTCCGTAGCGGCGCAGCTCGTCGTACTCCTTGCGTTTCTCGTCGTTGCCGAGGACCGCGTGCGCCTCCGAGATCTCCTTGAAGCGAGCCTCGGCCGCCGCGTCGCCCTTGTTCGTGTCGGGGTGGTACTGCTGGGCGAGCTTTCGGTACGCCTTCTTGATCTCGTCCTTGGTCGCGGTCGAGGAGACGCCCAGCGTCTTGTAGTAGTCCTTCTCGAGCCAGTCGCGCTGGGCTGCCATCGTCTCCTACTCCTCGGTCACTTCTTCTTCGACGGGCTCGGGCGCGGCCGGGCGCGACACTCCGACCATCGCCGCGCGCAGCAGCTTGCCGTTCATCGTGTAGCCGCGGCGATGCACTGCACGCACGACCTCTTCGGTCACCGACTCGTCCTCGCGCGAGTCGACGCCTTCGTGGACCTGGGGGTCGAACGGAGAGCCCTCGCCGGAGACCTCCTCGAGGCCGGCGCTCTCGAGCGTCGCCTTGAGCTCCTTGAACACGAGCTCGACGCCCTCGCCGCCCTCACCGTGCGCGATCGCGCGCTCGAAGTTGTCGAGCACCGGCAGCAAATCTTCGATGACCCCCCTGACGGCGCGCTCGCGGGCCTCGGTCTCGCGCCGCGCCGCCTGGCGCTTGAAGTTCTCAAAGTCGGCGGCTAACCGCAAAATCTGCTCGTCTCGCTCGTCGGTGCCGCGAGCGTCGTCGGCTTGTCCTTCTGTTGCCGGCGTCTCAGCGGTTCGTGTACTTCCATTGCGCGCTTCCACGCCCTGCGCCTCAGCACTGCGCACCCTGGCCCGCGCTCCATGTGAATGGCCCTGCGTTCCGCCATGTCGCGCCGAGGAATCCTGCCCCGACGCATTGGAAGCATTTCCACCCG
>DASQDO010000313.1:0-2399 GCA_035634135.1 Actinomycetota bacterium | reverse complement strand
GCTCGTCGAAGACGTAGGTGACGTCGGTGAGCGAGGATCCGAGGTGGCCGATCATCTTCGTGCGCTGCGCCTCGCCGCCCGACAGCGTGCCCGCCGGCCGGTCGAGCGAGAGGTAGCCCAGGCCGATCTCGGCGAACGAGTCGAGGGTGTGGCCCAGCGCGGCGAGCAGCGGCGCGACGGACGGCTCCTTCAGGCCCCGGACCCACTCGGCGAGGTCGGTGATCTGCAGCGCGCACGCGTCGGCGATGTTGATCCCTTTGATCTTCGACGAGCGCGCCTCCTTGGTGAGCCGCGTTCCGTCGCACTCTGGGCAGGTCGTGAACGTCACGGCTCGCTCCACGAACGCGCGGACGTGCGGCTGCAGCGCGTCGACGTCCTTCGACAGGAACGACTTCTGGATCTGCGGGATCAGCCCCTGGTACGTGAGGTTGATCCCGTCGACCTTGATCTTCGTCGGCTCCTTGTAGAGGAGGTCGTGCAGCTCCTTCTTCGTGTACTTGCGGATCGGCTTGCCGGTATCGAAGAACCCGGAGCCGCGGAAGATGCGGCCGTACCAGCCCTCCATGCTGTAGCCGGGGATCGTCAGCGCGCCCTCGTCGAGCGACTTCGTTTCGTCGTACAGCGCGGTCAGGTCGAAGTCGGTGACGGCGCCCCGGCCCTCGCAGCGCGGGCACATGCCTCCCAGGCGGTTGAACGTCGCCTTCTGGGTCTTCGTCTTGCCGGGGCCGCGCTCGATCGTGATCGCGCCGCTGGCGCGGACCGACGGGACGTTGAACGAGAACGCGTTGGGCGAGCCGATGTGCGGCTTCCCGAGCCTGCTGAAGAGGATGCGAAGCATCGCGTTCGCGTCCGTCGCGGTCCCGACGGTCGAGCGCGGGTTCGAGCCCATGCGCTCCTGGTCGACGATGATCGCCGTCGTCAGCCCTTCGAGGACGTCGACGTCGGGCCGGGCCAGCGCCGGCATGAACCCCTGCACGAACGCGCTGTAGGTCTCGTTGATCAGCCGCTGCGACTCCGCTGCGATCGTGTCGAACACGAGCGAGCTCTTGCCCGAGCCGGAGACGCCGGTGAACACCGTCAGCCGCCGCTTCGGGATGGCGATGCTCACGTCCTTGAGGTTGTTCTCGCGCGCGCCGTGCACCCGGATGAAGTCGTGCGTGTCGGCGGCGTGCGGTGCGGCGCGCTTCGCCCGGGCCTTGGTTGCCGTCATCGCGTCTCCCTTCACACCAGCCAGCGGCCGTCGCGCATGAGCTCGCGGCCGGGCAGCTCGTTCGCCTCGCGCCACGCCTGGATACGACGGGGCGAGACCCGGAACCAGCGGTAGAGCGGCCTCTCGGCTCGCGGATCGAACCCGGTGCGTTCGGCGAACCGCTCGGCTCGGTCCCCCGGCAGCCCGTCGAGCTCGAAGACCTCGACGTCACCCTCGATCAGCGAGACGTCACGCGTGTGGCCGAGCCCCAGCCGCGCCGTGCGCGTAGCTGCGAGGTTCCTGCCGGTCGGGCTGTCCGCAGGCGTGGCCATGAGCAGAGCCTCGCCGTCCCAGTCGAACGACAGCGGCACGAGATGAGGCACGCCGCCGGACGACGCGGTCGCGACCCAGAGGTCGACGTCTTCCGTCAGCCGGCGCTCGGTGTCGCTGCGACGCCGGCGTCCGGGCCGAGGTGCGGCGCTCAGGCCAGCTCCATGATGCGGACGAGGTTCCCGGCGGGGTCGCGGACGGCGCAGTCGCGGACGCCGTAAGGCTGGTCGGCCGGCTCCTGGACGATCTCGGCGCCGCTCGCCTCGACACGCTCGAAGGCGCCGCCGAGGTCCTTCGTCGCGAGCACGATCGAGGCGTAGGTGCCCTTCGCCATCATCTCGGCGATCGTGCGCCGTTCGTCGTCGGTGACCCCGGGGTCGACTGCGGGCGGATGCAGGACGATGGACGTGGCGCCGCCGGGCGGGCCGACGGTGATCCAGCGCATCGTGCCGTCGCCGACGTCGTTGCGGACCTCGAAGCCCAGGACGTCCCGGTAGAAGGCAAGCGAGGCGTCGGGGTCGTCGTGCGGGAGGAACGTGTAGTGGATGTCGATGTCCATGCCGCTCACGCTAGCTGAGCTTCGGGGGCCCGCGCTTCTCGATTCCTGACCGGTCTCGTCACCTGCTTCTCGACGCACGCGGGGATCCCCGCCGTCCCCTGCGCCGCCTCGCGCCGGTACGTGCTGGGCGGCATCCCGACGAGCTCGGTGAAGCGCGTACTGAACGTGCCGAGCGACGAGCACCCGACGGCGAAGCAGACCTCGGTGACACTGAGGTCGCCCCGGCGGAGCAACGCCATGGCCCTCTCGATCCGGCGCGTCATCAGGTACGAGTAGGGCGGCTCGCCGTAGGCGCGCCGGAACTCGCGGCTGAGGTGACCG
>DASQDO010000312.1:0-3732 GCA_035634135.1 Actinomycetota bacterium | reverse complement strand
GGCGGCCCCGGTCGACGCCGCCCCCGCGCCCCGCACCGCCAAGCTCTACGTCCACATCGGCGAGACCGCTTCCGGCGTCGCCGGCGAGTTCGACTTCTACATGGACGCGCGCGACTACCCGGACGCGGCGAACCGCGCGGGGAACCTGACGAACGGGCTCCCGAACGAGGCCGCCGGGGCCGCCGGGGGTGGATGGCGCAACGTCTTCCCGGCGAAGGAGCTCCTCCCGCTCCGCGTCGATGCTCGTCGCCCGGTGACGGGCCGGATCGCGGTGGGGACGTACGAGCCGAACGTGTTCGTAGCGACGCCTGCAGGCGTCGGTCAGGTCGTCGTCGACCTCGAGCTGGTGGGGACGCCGGCGGGGGCCGGCAAGAGCGTCGTCCTCGGCAAGCAGACGGCGGAGTTCCTAGTGACGCCGGCCGCCCCACTGCACGTAGTCGAGGTAGTAATCGAGCCGGAAGCGTCGCTGCACGGCACGACGTTCTCGGAGATAGCCCTGGTGACGAACTTCCGGGGAGCGTCCCTGCTGACGGGCTTCTTCGAGCTGGACGACCCGGCGTCGTACCTAGAGATCCCGACGCTGCGCCCCCACCGCACGTAGCGTCATCTGGGGCGCCTCTTGCCTTCGTAAGCCACCGCGCGGTGCCGGATGGCACGCACGATCACCGTCGGCGAGCGGCGCCCGCCTTCGATCGTGTAGAGGATGCGGTAGTTGCCGACCCGGGACGACCAGAGCCCCTTCAGCCGACCCAGCAAGGGCTTCCCGGCCCCCTCCGGGTCCACCTCGATCGCCGTCAGCGCCTCGAGGACGGCGTCCTGGAACGTGGCGGGAAGTAGGTCGAAGTGGCGCCTGGCTTCGCTCGTCAGTAGAACGCGGGCCACTACGCGCGTGGACGCCTAAGCTCTTCGAGCGGCACGAGGTCTCCTTCCTCTACGTCCCGCTCGCTGCGTGCCAGGGCGCGCATGAGGTCGTCGTCCTGCAGGATGTCGAGGGTTTCTTCGAGGGCCTGGAACTCGTCTGCGGAGAGAAGGACGGCGGACGGCCGGCCGTTCCGGGTGATCAGCACGTGCTCGTGCCGAGCCTCGAGCTCGTCGAGGAGCTCGGTGAGGTTCGACCGAGCCTCGGTGAAGGGCACTATCTTGGCCATGTGCTCACTGTACATCATTCCGTACAGAACGTGGTCGGCCCCCGCTGCGCGCCGGTGCGCGAGACTCTTGACCCATGAGAGCCCTTCGCTCGTTCGCAGTGCGGGTGTCGCTGCCCGACAAGCTCGGCCCCCTCACCGAGCTCGCCATGAACCTCCGCTGGTCGTGGAACCGCCGTGCCCGGGACCTCTGGCGCTGGGTCGACTCCGAGGCGTGGGATGCGTCCGGTCACGACCCCGTGCGCATGCTCGGCCTCGTCTCGCAGGAACGGTTCGAGCAGCTCGCCGAGGACGGCCCGTTCCTGTCGTTCCTCGCCGGCGTGTCCGAGGACCTGCAGAGCTACCTCGAAGAGGACCGCTGGTACCAGAGCCGCAAGAAGAACGGGCCGCGCACGATCGCGTACTTCTCGCCGGAGTTCGGAGTGAGCGAGGCGCTGCCGATCTACTCCGGCGGCCTCGGCGTCCTCGCCGGCGACCACCTCAAGGCCGCGAGCGACCTCGGCGTGCCGCTGGTCGGCGTCGGGCTCCTCTACCGCCAGGGCTACTTCCGCCAGTACCTGAACGCCGACGGCTGGCAGCAGGAGCGCTACCCGTCGCTCGATCCGCACGCGATGCCGCTCACGCTCCTGCCCGGTCCCGACGGGTCTCCGTTGAAGATCGAGGTCGACCTCGCCGGGGCCCGCTGCGTCGCGCAGCTGTGGGTGGCGCGCGTCGGCCGCGTGAAGCTCTTGCTGATGGACTCCGACGTCGAGGAGAACGACGCGGAGGAGAGGGGGGTCACCGACCGCCTCTACGCCGGCGGCAGCGAGCACCGGCTGCGCCAGGAGATCCTGCTCGGCATCGGCGGAGTGCGCGCGCTCCAGGTCGCGGGTTACGAGCCCGACGTCTTCCATTCGAACGAGGGCCACGCGGGATTCCTCGGGCTCGAGCGCATCCGCCAGATCGTGACCGCCGAGGGCATGAGCTTCGACGACGCGCTCGAAGGCGTCCGAGCCGGGACGATCTTCACGACGCACACGCCCGTTCCGGCCGGCATCGACGTCTACGAGTACGACCTCATGCAGCGCTATTTCGCCTCGTTCGCGAAGGAGTGCGACATCACGTTCGAGGAGCTGATGGCGCTCGGGCAGGGGAGCTCCGCGGGCGGCACCAAGTCGAGCGAGAACGGGACGTTCAACATGGCCGTGATGGGCCTGCGCCTCGCGGCCCGCGCCAACGCGGTCAGCAAGCTCCACGGCGTCGTGTCGCGCGCGATCTTCTCGGACCTGTGGCCGGGCATCCCCTCGGAAGAGGGCCCGATCACCTCGATCACGAACGGCGTGCACACCGCTACGTGGCTCGGCCCCGAGATCTCCGAGGTGATCGACCGCAGGCTCGCTCCCGGCTGGACCGAGACCGGCGGCGCGAAGTGGCAGCGGATGGAGGAGGTACCGGACGCGGAGCTGTGGCGTGCGCGCGAGAGGGCCCGGGAGCGTCTCGTCTACTTCGTGCGCGAGCGCCTGCGCCGTCAGCTGCTCGCCCGCGGCGCGTCGGAGGCCGAGGTCGGGTGGACCGACGAGGTCTTCGACCCCGGCATCCTCACGATCGGGTTCGCCCGGCGGTTCGCGCAGTACAAGAGGGCGACGCTGATCCTCTCCGACCGCGAGAGGCTGCGAGCGCTGCTGCTCTCCGGCGACCGCCCCGTGCAGCTCGTATTCGCCGGCAAGGCGCACCCCCAGGACGACGGCGGCAAGGAGATGATCCGCGAGCTCGTCCACTTCAGCCAGGACCCCGAGATCCGCGGCCGGTTCGCGTTCATCGAGGATTACGACGTCGAAGTCGCACGCGTGCTGTGCCAGGGCTCGGACGTGTGGCTGAACAACCCGCGGCGGCCTCTGGAGGCGAGCGGTACGAGCGGGATGAAGGCCGCGCTGAACGGTGCGCTGAACTGCTCGGTCCTCGACGGCTGGTGGGACGAGTGCTACGACGGCAAGAACGGCTGGTCGATCGGCACCGCCGACCTGTACGAGGACCACGTGTACCAGGACCGCGTGGACTCGAGCAGCCTCTACGACCTCCTCGAGCGCGAGATCGCACCGCGGTTCTACGACCGCCCGGAGGGCCCGGTGCCCCGGCGATGGGTCGAACGGATGAAGTCGTCGATGTCGAGCCTCGGCGGTTTCGTCACCGCGGACCGCATGGTGAAGGACTACGTCGAGAAGCTCTACATCCCCGCCGCGACCCACGGCCGCGAGCTCATGGCCGACCGCTGTGCCCGGGCCCGCGCTCTGTCGGAGTGGAAGAAGCGCACGCGGGACGCATGGGATTCCGTGTCGATCCTGAACGTCGAGGGCGACGTCACCGCAGCCGACGTCGGCGAGCAACGCTCGGTCTCCGTCACCGTCCGGCTCGGCGAGCTGTCGACCGACGACGTCGCGGTCCAGCACGCGCACGGCCGGGTGGGCGCGAACGGCGAGCTGGTCGAGCCCGACGTCGTCGAGCTGGCGCCCGCCGACTCGACCGACGGCACGTGCATGTACACGGGCGCCTTCCGCACCGACGACCCCGGCCTGTACGGCTACGCGGTCAGGGTGATCCCGTCGCACCA
>DASQDO010000311.1:0-4437 GCA_035634135.1 Actinomycetota bacterium | reverse complement strand
GCGGCGGCTTCTTCATGGTCGACACGTCGGACTTCGCGAAGGGCGTGGCGAAGCCGAAGGTGAAGCCGCTCACCCCGATCCAGAACCGCGTGAGCTGGGGTGACCCCGGCGTCCACAGCGCGGTGCCGTTCCCGGGCCGCGACTACGTCTGGACGACCGACGAGGTCTACGGCGAGGTCCCGGTCCTGCTAGCGGGGCACGGCTGCCCGTGGGGCTGGTCGCGCGTCGTCGACGTGCGCAACCCGAAGAAGCCCAAGGTCATCGCGGAGTACCGGCTCCCGCAGAACACCGAGGAGTTCTGTGCCTCGCAGACCGACAACGACCCCAGCCGCAACGCTCTGTCGAGCTGGGCCGCCCACAACCCGACGCTGACTCAGAACCTCGCGATCCTCACGTGGCACTCGGGAGGGCTGCAGGCCGTCGACATCTCGAAGCCGGGCGCACCGGCGCAGGCCGCCGAGTTCAAGCCCGAGCCGCTGCCGGCGGTCGTGCAGGAGGACCCGGTCCTGTCGTCCGGCCGTGACAAGGTCGTCGCCTGGAGCTACCCGGTGATCAAGGACGGGCTGATCTACTTCTCCGACGTCCGCAACGGCCTCTACATCGTGCGCTACGAGGGACCGTTCGAGAACGAGGTGTCGAGCCTCGACTTCCTCGAGGGCAACTCGAACCTCGGCGACGCGCTCGGCATCTTCAAGTAGGAGAGCCTCCTCTGGCGGACGAGCAGGAGCAGTCCCAGCCGCGGCGGCGGCGCTTCTTCGGGTGCTGCGGATCGGTCGCGCTGATCGCGGGCCTGGTGGTCGTCGCGCTCGTCGGGAGCCTGACGTGGTGGATCTACGGCACGCCGTTCGACGGCTGGACCCGCGCCGACGAGCGACACGTGAAAGAGGTCTGCATCGAGCGCGGAGGCGGGACCGAGAAGTTCTGCAACTGCTTCGTGGAAGAGCTCCAGCAAGAGGGCGTCGCGTTCGAGGACGTCAACTCCCAGAACGGCCGCAAGGCTGGCTTCGTCTGCGGCGCGTTCTTCCAGTTCTAGCGGTTCATCCAGGCCCGGATTGCGGCGGTGACCTCCTCCGGCGCGTCCTCCTGGAAGTAGTGCTTCGCGCCCTCCAGCACGACCGTCTCGTGGTCCGGGAACAGCTCCTGCAAGCGCGGCAGCTCCACGCTGCTGCGTAGCGCGGTGTCGCCGCCTCCCCACACGAACAGCGCGGGGCGGTCTGCGAGAACCGGCATGCTGTCGAGCAGTCGCTGGAGGAAGGGCCGCGCGCGCAGGATCTCGCGCGGCAGCTCCCACGTCGGTCGGCGCTCGCCCGGCGTCTGGAACGGCCCCCGGTACGCCGCCATGACCTCGTCCGGCAGCTTCGTCGCCGTCCCCAGCGGGATCATCACGTTGACGAACGCGTTCGCGTGCCGGATGAAGGCCCTTCCGACCGGGCCCCCCATCACGCGCGAGAACGCCTCGAAGTGGAACGTGCCGTTGACCGGCCACGCCCACGTGTTGCCGAGGACGAACCCGCGGAAGCGGTCCGGGTGTCGCGTCGCGACGGTCAACCCGATGGGGCCGCCCCAATCCTGCGCCGTCAGGACGACGTCTCGGAGGTCGAGCTCGAGCACGAAGCGTTCGACCGCGTCCGCATGGTCCGCGACTCGGTAGCCGTAGCCCGACCCGGGTCGCACCCACGACAGTCCGAACCCGGGGTAGTCGAGCGCGATGCAACGGAACGAGTCCCTCAGGCCGCGGATCACGTTCCTGTAGAGGAACGACCACGTCGGGTTCCCGTGCAGGAAGAGGATCGTGAGACCCGAGCCCTCGTCGACGTAGTGCACGGTGCAGTCGCCGAGGTCGGCGTAGCGGCTCTCGAAGGGATAGAGCTCCCGCGGCAGCCACGCCGGCGTGGTCATCGAGCCGTAGTCCCTAGCGGCTGAGCGGCAGCTTCAGGTAGCTACCGTCGAGGAACAGCGTGTTGTTCGCGCGGCGCTCGTCGGGGGCCACCCAGGTGTTGCTCGACGAGGCGATGATGAGCTCGAGGTGGTGGTCGTCGGCGACGACGTAGTCCTTGTCGATGAACTCGAGGTCGAACCCGTAGCGCTTGCCGGGCTCGAGGTCCTTCCCCTCCTTCAGCGTCTCGCGGTAGCGCGCGTTCATGAACGCCCGGGAGATGACCCCGCAGCCGCCGGAAGGGCCGACGTCGCAGAGCACCGCGACGAAATGCGTGCTCGCCTGGTCGCTCGACGCCTCGAGGTGGAGCACCGGACGGCCCTCGATCCGGACCCCCGACGACTTCGGCACCTCGACCCGTACGTAGCGGTCTGCCGACAGCCCCCGCGTCATCTCGGACTCCGTCAGCGCGCCGTCGTCGAAGTAAGTGGCCTCGCCCCCGGAGAGCTTGAGCTTCGCGGTCTTCTCCGGCCCCCATTCGTTCTGCAGGTGCCATTGGCCATCGTTCGTCTGCACGCGCACGGCGGGCTCCTTCTCGACCCCGTTGCGGACGCCGTAGAGCCAGCGCTCGAACCACTTCAGCAGGAACGTGTCCCACTCGCGGTAGCGGCCGCGGGGCGACGCGTGCGCCCACTGCCCGAGCACCATCGCCTTCTCGGTCTTCACCGCGTCGAACCACGACGTGCCCTCCCACGTCTTCACGTTGAAGTCGAGCTGGCCGTGCGACACGAGGACCGGGACCTTCACCTTGTGCGCGAGCCGGAGGTAGTCCCGCTCCTCCCAGAACTCGTCGTAGTCGGGCTCGGTGTCGTAGCCCTTCAGCGCCTTCTCGACGCGGTCGCAGAGGTTCCAGCGCATCGCGATCTGCTCGGCGTGTCCGAGCGCGCCCGGGTCGGGCGGCGGGACGAAGCCGTAGGCGAACATGAAGTCGGTCGGGGTGTCGGACGGCGGGTCGATGTCCGCGGACTCGCCGGAGTACGTCGACCGGGCCCCCTGCTGGTAGGCGTAGCCCCACCACCGGCTGATCGCCGAGACCGGCACGATCGTCGCGAGGTGCGGGGGCTGTTCGACCGCGGCAGCGTTCGCCGTCGTCCCGTCGTAGGACGCTCCGGTCATCGCGACCTTGCCGTTCGACCACGGCCGCGTGCCGAGCCACTCGACGATGTCGTAGCCGTCCTCGCGCTCCTTGATGCCGCCGTAGTCCCAACACCCGCCCGAGTTGTAGGTCCCACGCACGTCGGCGACGACGTACGCGTAGCCCTTCGGCACTAAGAACTCGGCGTCGCCGGACGGCAGGTTCGTCTCGTTGTTGTCGAGGGCCTTGTAGAGCACGTGATACGGCGTGAGCTGGAGGATGACCGGCACCTTGACGCCCTCGGGCGTGACCGGGCGGTAGACGTCCGCGGAGAGCTCGACCCCGTCGCGCATCGGCACGCGGACTCGCTCGTACGTGAACTGCGGGTAGTTGCGGGGGGCCGGCTGGGCGGTCGCCGGAGCCACCGGCGCGAGCAGCGCGGCACAGACCGCGAGCGTGAGGCCTAGCCGGAGGAGACGCATGAGGATGGGGTTCGACGCGGGTGGCGCGGGACCTCTGTTCTAGCGGACCGTGTAGCCCTTGTCCGTCTCCATGCCGTCGGGGTAGTGGGTGACGGTCCCGAGGTGCACGTGGGCGTCCACGTCGCCGTGCTCGAGCCCGTCGGTCCCCTTGATCGTGGCGCCCTTCGTGGCGCCGATGTCCTTCAGGGGGACGAGGATGCTCGCGTAGCCGTCGGCCGCGTCGTAGGTGCCCTGCGGCTGCGAGATCTGCTCGAAGCTGCCGTCGTCGTGCACCTCGAAGAGGTAGTAGGCGGAGCCGTCGGCGGTCTTCACGGCCTCGGCGACGAACGTCCGGGCCGGCGGCATGACGGCGAGGCACATGTGGTTGCGGGGGCAGCGCGGCATCGGAGGCTGGACGTCGAAGACCCACTCGATCCCCGGCAGGTCGGGGTAGCCGGCGGCCGCCGGCAGCATGTCGAGGCCGATCCGGACCTCGAGGTCCTTGCCGGTCTGGCCGACCTGGAGGTAGGTGACGTCGAGGCCGGGCAGACCGTCCCCGGAGGGGTCGGTGCCGAGCGTCTTGAGGCCGCCCTTGGCGGCGTGCGCGGGCACGGCGGAAGCTGCCACGGCGGCACAGAGGGCGAGCGAGACGAGCGTCTTCTTCATGGACGGGTAGTTCTCCGGCGCCCCCGCGGCTCCTGCTAGGGTCCCCGCCGAGCCCTTGGACGGGCTCTTTTTAGTGCGGGAGGAACGCGGTGGCGAAGAGGATCCGATACGTGGTGGTCGCGGCGGCAACGACCGCGCTGCTCGCCGCGCCGGCGACCGCTCACGACCGCGTCTGGAAGGGCGAGGCGATCTACTACTCCGACGAGTTCGCCGGCGAGACGATGGCCTGCGGCGGGAAGTACCGGCCCCGCAAGATGGTGGCCGCGCACCGCAAGCTCCCCTGCGGTACCACGATCCGG
>DASQDO010000310.1:0-9203 GCA_035634135.1 Actinomycetota bacterium | reverse complement strand
GTACTCGGGGTTCATCCAGTCCGTCCCGGGGATCCGCCGGTAGTCGCCCCAGGTCATGTCCTCCGGGACCTCCCACGACTGCGGGTCGATCGGGCGGGGGAGCTTCGGCTTCCGGGCCGGGCCCTGTGCGGTGGGACGGGCGACGGCGGGCGCCACGCCTCCGATGAGCAACGCGGCGCTGAGCAGCGCCACGGTCGTACGGCGTGCGGTTCCCATCCCGGCCTCCGGTGCAGTCGACGATCGCCCCGCGACGATATGCGCACTTCGCCTGGGCTGCTAAAGGAAGCAAGCCCGGCCGTCCGATGGGAGGAGGTGGACTACTCGCCCGCGCCCGATGAGCGCGTCCGGCTCCGGCCGGTGAACCCGTTGACGGTCGCTGTCGCCGTGGTGCTGCTGTCGGCCGGCGGCGCGTTCGGCTGGCGGATGAAGACGGGTGCTCCGTCGGCGCGGCCCACGCCGGAGGCGGCCGCGGCCGCTCTGGCACTCGAGCGGGTGGACGGCGAGCCGATGTGCGGGCCCGGTGGCCACGACGAGGTGCGCGACGAGATGCTGCGCGGGGGGTCCACCGGGCTCCCGGAGCGACTGGCCGAGTACCTCCCCGAGAAGTCGCCGCTGCCCGGTTACGACGGGACGTCGTCGCATGCGATCGACCCCGCGGACGAGACCGAGTTCGTCTCCGGCGCGGTCGACGGACACGTCGCGTCGTTCCATCCGGCGGGGGAGGGCGGCTTCGACGTCTACGCGTACCGCTTCCTCACGCGCCGCGCCGCGGCCGACTCCGTCGCCGACAACGTCGTCCGAAGGGTGTGTGAGTTCGGGGCCAACCCGCTCGCCGCTCGCGGCCACGCCGGGATGATCGTGGTCGAGGAACGGGGCCGGGGAGACTGGTCGAGTGCGTGGTGGCTCAACGAGTCCGACGTGCTCGTCGTGCGCTACGGGGGCTGGGGCGACGCGAAGACGAGCCTGGCGAACCTGGCGGCGGTAGCCGGCGCGACCGCGTCCCTCTAGCCCGCGGTCCTCTTCTCGTACAGCCGAACAGACAGCGGCGCGAAGACGAACAGGAGGCCCAGCAGCCACGCGAACGCGAGCCATCCGTCGTTGCCGAGCGGCGCGTCGAGGAAGAAGCTCCGCACCGCGTTGACGATCACGGTGAACGGCTGGTTCTCGGCGAAGGGCTGCAGCCAGCCCGGCATCTTCTCGGGCTGGACGAACGCGCTGCTGGTGAACGTCAGGGGGAACAGCCAGATGAACCCGCCGGACTGGGCCGCCTCGACGGTGCGCACGAGGAGGCCCACGGCCGCACCGATCCACGAGAAGGTGAAGCTGAGCAGCAGCAGGAGGCCGACCGCCGCGAGCCAGTCGGCGACGCCCGCTTCCGGACGGAACCCGACGAGCATGCCGACTACCAGCATGATCACGATCACGAACATGTTCCGCACGAGGTCGGCGATGGTCCGGCCCGTGAGCACGGCAGAACGCGACATCGGCAGTGAGCGGAACCGGTCGATCAATCCCATCTGCAGGTCTCCGGCGAGGCCGATCCCGGTCGCGACGGCGCCGAACGCGACGGTCTGCACGAAGATCCCCGCCATGAGGTAGTCGACGTAGCTGATCGGGCCGACGTCGATCGATCCGCCGAACACGTAGCGGAACAGGATCACGAACATGACCGGCTGCACGGTCGCGAACACGAGCAGCTCGGGGATCCGGGGGATCTGGACGAGGTGCCGGCGCGCGAGGACGACTGCGTCGGCGAAGGCCCAGTAGAGCTTGCTCCCGGCTTTGGGCTTCAGCTCCTCCGCGGTGAGCCGCGCTGTGCTCATGCCCCCTCCTTCCCGGGCTCGGCTTCGGCGGTGTGCCCGGTCAGCGTGAGGAAGACGTCGTCGAGCGTCGGCTTGCGGAGTCCGAGGTCTTCGAGCTCGACTCCGGCCCCGTCGAGCTCGCGGATCACCTTCGGGAGCAGCCCGGCACCGTTCGTGATCGCGACGGAGACGCGGCGGAGCTCGCGTTCCGGGCGCACCTCGGAGCCGAAGGGGCCGAGGATCGAGACCGCGGCGTCGAAGCTCTCGGGGTTGCGGACGGTGACCTCGAGCCGCTCGCCGCCGACCTGCGCCTTCAGCTCGTCCGACGTGCCTTCGGCGATCGAGCGGCCCTGGTCGATGACCGCGATCTCGTCGGCGAGGCGGTCGGCCTCCTCGAGGTACTGCGTCGTGAGGAGCACCGTCGTGCCGCCGGCGACAAGCTCGGCGATGACGTCCCACATCGCGAGCCGGCTGCGCGGGTCGAGGCCCGTGGTCGGCTCGTCGAGGAACATGACCGGGGGAGAGAGCACGAGGCTCGCCGCGAGGTCGAGGCGCCGCCGCATGCCGCCCGAGGACGTCTTGGCGACGCGCGACCCGGCGTCGACGAGGTCGAAGCGTTCCAGGAGCTCGTGCGCGCGCCGCCGGGCGATCGACTTCGGCAGGTGGTAGAGCCGGCCGACCATCTCGAGGTTCTCGAACCCGGTGAGGTACTCGTCGACGGCGGCGTACTGGCCGGCGAGGCCGATCTGCGAGCGGAGCTCCTCGGCCTGCGTGACGACGTCGAGCCCGGCGACTTCGGCCCGGCCCGCGTCGGGCGCGAGGAGCGTGGTGAGGATACGGACGGCGGTCGTCTTGCCGGCCCCGTTGGGCCCGAGGAGGCCGAGGACGCGGCCCTCCTGGACCTCGAGGTCGAGCCCGGTGAGGGCCTCGACCTTGCCGAACGACTTGCGGAGCCCTTCGACCCGGATACCGCCTCGTGGAGTGCTCATGGCCGGAGCACTCTACAGAGCGAGCCCGGGGGCCCCGTTACCGGCCTCGCGCCTTCCTGCGGTTGATCAGGACGCGGATCCCCAGGACCCACTGGGCGGCGACGGCGAGGAGCCAAACGGTGAGGCCGGCCGCTTTCCAGCCGGCGTGCGCAAGAAGCGCGCCCGCGAACGCGACACCCCACGTCGACCACCGGACACCGGCCGAGATGTACGTCCCGTGCACGTCACACCTCCTTGCACGCGTCGTGTGCGGAACCGTGCACCGCTCCGCCTACGATGCCGATGACCAACAGCGCGCCGACAACGATCGGCGGCGGCGAGAATGCGGCGATCGTCGTGAACGACGCCATCGATCCTAAGCACATCGCCCCCACGATGGCACGGAAACACCTGCTCATTTGTGCGCGATCTCCTTCGGGATGGGTCCCGAAGGTAGGTCTGCGAAGGGGGTCGGACAATGGCGCGCGTCACACCCGGCGCGTGCGCAACGCGTGGCGCTTTCCGCGTCTACTTGCGCACGCGGGGCGGGGAACGCCTAGCGGGGGATGAGGCCCTTGCGCGGCCGGAACACGTCCAGGCCCCGCGTGCGGTCGTTCGCGTAGATCCGGCCCTGGTGCCAGTACGCCGACCAGTAGTTCCGGTAGTCGTCGCCAGAGCCGAAGAAGTGGCCGATCTCGACCGGGTTCGCCGGGTCGGAGAAGTCGATGACGTTCATGCCCGCCGCGTACCAGGACGCGACCATCACGTACGTGCCGGGGATGAAGTTGTAGAGGTGCGCGGTGCAGTAGCTGTTCCTGTCGGAGCCCGCGCTCCCGGGGGTCTGGCCGCGGCCGATGCCGAAGTAGCTGACGGGCTGGGGCGCCGTCGGGTCTTGGATGTCGTAGACCCACAGCGCGCCCGTCGTGCCGCCCTCGCACTCGTCCGCCAAGGTGTTCTCGTCCCCGATCACGAGGTACTTCCCGTCGTAGGTCGCCACGGCGGAGTGGTGATAGGAGATCGACGGGTTCACGATCTCGCCGATGGGGTTGGGCGCAAGCGGATCGGAGACGTCCCAGATCTCGGTGCGCGACGAGCCCGGACAGAACGCCAGCTTCTTGTCCTCGTCGAAGTAGAACGTGAGGTCGTGGCAGGAGTTCGCGCGGTTCGCGTAGCTCGCCACGATCTCGGGCTTGTCCGGGTTCGACACGTCGATGATCGTCTCGGTCCCCTGGACGTCGCCGAGCCCGTTCGGCGACGAGTAGATCAGCTGCTTGCCGGGGTACTTCGTGAGCGTGTGCGAGCCGACCTCGAACGTCACGCTCCCGAGGTAGTCGGGCTTCTTCGGGTTCGAGACGTCGATCAGCCTGACCCCGCCGCCGGTGACGCCGCAGGTCGACGAGTGGTACCCGATCGCGACCAGCCCCGGCTTGAGGACCTCGACGTCGTTCTGCTCGCCCGGGCAGGGGACGAAGCCGAGCTTTACGTGCCCGCGCTTCGTGCGCGTCCTCTTGAAGATGTGCACGCCGCCGTCGGCCCCCTGCTGCATCGCGTAGATGCGGTTGCCGTCGAAAGCGATGTCGGTGCCGCCCTTGAAGTAGTCGTCGGAGGCGACGGGCGGGTAGACGGCGCCCTTGTACTTGTAGGACCGGGTTCGCTTGAGGTTCTCGGACTGGTCGATCTCGGCCGTCACGGGGGCCGGGGACAGGACGAGCCCGACGGCCGCCAGAGCCGCCACGATCGCCCGGACGACCACTCTCTTCTGCTTGGTCACGTCTTCATGCTCCCCAGCCGGGATCTCCTTCAACCCTAGAAAAAGTGAGAGGCGACCCGTCGAGGGCCGCCTCTCACGCTTGGATGACAGCTCAGCAGCTATATCGATGGACGCTGAAGTCGTAGTGGCGGGCTTGGAAGCACACCACGTATGGATACTCCGACCCGCTCACGTTGACGGGGTACTCGGTCGTGAGCAGATACCAGGTCGTTCCCCTCCTGATCTTCACCGCGTCCCAGTCGAGGCTGTTGCCGGTCGCGATCGACGGCGTCGGCGTGCTGTCCCGGGAGAAGACCTCGGTGAACGCCTCCATGTAGCACCGCTGGTTGTCGGTCCCGCCGGAATACTCCGTGCAGGCGTAGTCACCCGACGTCAGCATGTGCCAGCTGCCTCCCCAGTAGATGAAGGCGCACGTGTGGACCGTGGTCGCGCCCACGAAGCAGCGGTCGACCCGCCACTTGTAGTAGAGGCTGGGAGAGAGCCTGTACTGGAAGTACCCGACCCAATTGTTGTTCGGGTTGTTGTACGGGGTGAACGTGTAGACGTACGGGAAGTCGCCCTCCCAGCTCGTCTCGGCCCATCCGGCCTCGAGCCAGTTGCCGGACACGGGCGACTTGCCCATGACCCGCGACACGACGAACTCGTTCCCGCTGCCGTCGTGGGTGACCGACGCGTTGCTGACCTGGATCGTCGCCTCGATGCCCTTGTACATGTCCTGTGTCGACACCCCGCTGTAGCGGTAGTTCGTGCCGTTCGGGTCGGGCTCGACCGGGCCCGGCACCGGGCCGCCTTTTCCGGCGCGGTGTGTGACCGCCATGTCCCGCGGCGTGATGCATACCGGCGCGTCCTCGGGTATCGCCGCTGCTTCCTCGGCCGTTTCGAACCCCTTCCAAGGTTTGACCTTGCAGATCGGCGCGTTCGACACGTCGACGAGGTCGGACCTCGTGGCATGACCCGGTGGGTCCGCCGGTTGGGCACTGGACACGCCGGGCCCGATCGCACCGGTGACGACCAATGCCACCACGACGCAATTCTTCAGAGTCCCCCTCATCCCGTTCCTTTCGTCCGCGCTCTACCGCGCTGCTGCGTCAGTCGACGGTAGGCACGGCGCGCCTTCGAAGCCATGGCTACGCGGGATGGTTCGGCCGCACGAACGGGCTATCGCGCCATCGGTCGGTCGAGTGTCACGCCGGCGTCAGCGCGGGACCAGGCTCGCGCGCGGGATCACACCCCAGGCGGCGACACCGCGTCAGGTCGAGCCCCGAAGCGGTGACGCGTAGCGCGAGCGGACTAGAGGTGGCGTGCCCCGGCGACGTGCCTCAGGGCGTCGTGACGGTGAAGGTCCCGGCCCAGCTCGACGGCTCGTAGCGGTCGTCGCCGGCGAAGTCGGCCCTCAGCTCGTAGGCCCCCGGCGGTCCCGCCACCTTCGTCGCGGCGCGGGCCACCCCGAACGCATCCGTCGTCGCCGGGAACGCCCGGTCCCTGTACGAGAACGTCACCGGCGCTCCGGCTATCGGTCCGTCGGACCCGGTCAGAGCCACCGAGAAGATCGCCTTCGAGCCAGCGTGCGCGCTGGTCGGGCCCTCGTAGGTCAGCGTCGTCGCCGGGTCGAACGGCTCGGCGAGGAAGATCGCCGACGTCATCGCAAGTACCGCGAGGTCGTTGCGGCAGTACGTCGACTCGCCCCCGAAGAAGCCGTCGCAGACTGCGGCGCGCTCGGCCCCCGCATCGGGCTCGTAGATCTCGGCCCGGACCCACGTGACCGAACGGTCCGGCGTCAGCTCGTGCGCGAACGACGGTCCGGTGACGGGGACGGGGTCGCCGAGGGGTTCGCCCCCGGTGCCGATCACCTGGAGGAGCGAGCCCGGCGCGCCCTCGACGCGCACTTGCAGGGGCGAGCCCGGCGGGATCTCGTCGCCGGCGATCGACTCGTAGACGCCGTCGCGGTCCGCGTCGCCCTCGACGAACAAGCGCGGCCCCCCGTGCGCGGGAGGTTGGTGCGACACGAACGTCCGGCCCGCGCGCAGACCTCCGAGGATCCCCGCGACGCTCGCGTTTTCCGCGCACACCCACGTCGTCGGCTGACCGACTCCCTGCAAGGGCGTGGTCGCGAGGTAGTGGTTGTCGCTCCCGCCGGTCGGGGCGACGCGGTGGCCCGCGTCGAGGAACTCCTCCCAGAACCGGATCGCGTCGTCGTTCGACGACCCGGACGGCAGCGGCGGCTGCCACAGCCGCGAGATGTTCCACACCTCGACGGTGTCGGGGACGACCGAGTGTCCGTAGGACCAATCGCGGTCGTGCGGGTAGTCGGTCGAGCCCTCGGCGGGATGGTTGATCTGGAACGCTCCGCCGTCGGCACGCAGCGCGTCCGCGAGAGCCTGCACGCCGGCGGCCGTCGCGCTCGATCCGTCGTACACCCGCCGCGCCCCGAGCATCTGCGCGTGGCCGCGGTACGAGGCCTCGTAGCCGGGGACGCCGATCACTCCGGCGCTGCCGAACCCGGCGTCCGACTGAGACCGCACGTCGTTGTGGTCGGTGATCGCGGTGAAGTCGAGGCCGCGCGCAGCCGCGACGGTGAACTGGCTCGTCACCGAGTGCCCGAGCGTGTACGCCTCCTCCGGCCCCGTGTTGTCGTCCGACGGCCCGCCGTAGGAGTCGTGCGAGAACGTCGTGTGGACGTGGAGGTCGCCCGCGAGCCAGTCGCACGTAGGCGCGGCGCTCGCCGGGCCGGAAGCACCGGCGAGCGCCGTCGCTACGAGAGCTGCTGCAACCGCGGGGGCCGCGCGCCGCATCGTCTAGAGCGTGCCGAGGAGCCGGATCGTTTGCTCGAGCGTCGCGTCGCCGAAGCAGTGGTCGATCGAGTAGGCGTCCTCGTACTCGGAGAGCCCGACCGGGCCGGCGCTGCCGGCGAAGCCGCCGCCCTGCCGTCCGACGTGGTCGGTCTCGAAGCTCTGGACGATGTAGCCGAGGCCGTCGTTCACGAGCCCGAGGGCCAGCGTCACGCCGCTCGGGTTGCGCTCCTCGATCGTGTTCGTGAGGTTCGAGAACAGCTCACCGGGACCGCCGGTGATCCACAGGTTCCCGATCTTGGCCGCGCTGACCGACGTCCGCACGGAGACCGCCGAGGCGGAGCGGCACTTCTTGTTCTCGGCGCTGCCCTTGCCCTCGGCCACCGTCGCAGGGGCCTGGTTGAACTTGCGGTCGAAGAAGCCGGCGACGCCGAGCGAGCCCAGCGGGACGTTCGTCACCGGCTGGTCCCAGAACGCGCGCCCGACGCGGACGTCGGGGTTCGCTACCTGCTGGCCGCCGCCGATCGCCGGGACGAGGGCCGAGAGGCCGTTGCCCATCTCGACCTTGTTGCCGCGGGGCGACATGTTGCCGAGACCCGTCTGGAGGAACATCCCGACGCCGCCGAAGCGCTCCTCGACGCTCTTGGCGAACACCGCGGGGAAGTCCGCGTCGGCGGTGCCGCTCGACTCGTCGGCCGTGACCGGGTGCGCCGCGTAGGCGCCGACGGTCGCGATCGCCTTCCCGGGGTTCGGAGGCGTGCAGACGGGCGTCGGCGTCGGCGTGGGCTTGGGCTTCGTGCCGGGGTGAGGCGTCGCGGCCGGAGCCGGCGTCGTGCAGACCTCCGGGCTCGGCTGGTTGTCCGCGTCGACGAGGCGGAACCACGAGAAGCCGTCGTCCTCGGCCGAGCGGTAGAAGTCGCGGCGCTCGGCGTTGAACTGACGCGCGATGACCTCGCCGGCTTCGAGGACCGCCGGCTCCATCGACGCGACCGCCTGCTTGGCGGAAGCCTGGAGCGACTCGGTCGCCTGCGTCATGTACCACTCGGGGACGCCGCCCCAGCCGCCGATGAAGTCCGGCGAGGTGTGGCTGTGCGTCGAGGCGAAGACGAAGCTCTCGGGCTTCAGGCCGGTCTCCTTCGCCAGCTTGTCGGCCAGCTCGAGGAAGCCGCAGCCCTCGCACATGTTGTTGTAGTAGGCCTCCCAGTACACGGCGTCGATCAGCGTCAGGACGACGGTGTCGGCGCCGTCGCTCATGGCGACCGAGCGCGACCACAGGCCGTACTCGTCGTCCCACTTCACGATCGGGTTCATCGGGCCGATGCCGTAGCCGCCCATGAAGATGCAGTTCGAGTTCTCGGCCCAGCGCACGCGGAAGTCGGCGACGTGCGTGAGCCCTTCCTGCACGCCCTCCTGGTTCGGCGCGAGGTTGGCGCACTTGTCGTAGCTCTGCTCCCAGGTGCCGCCGTAGGCCTCCGGCTGAGGCTTCAGCGAGACCTTCGCGGCCCCCGCGAGGAGCTGCCCGGACGAGAGGTCGAGCTGGGGGGTCTCTGCGCTGAGGGTCGTGCCGCTCTCGGGGGCCTGGCGGACACCGGGCTGGACGACCTCCATGCCCCGGTCGAGGATCTCGCCGCGGTCCGAGACCGGGACGAGGCCCTGGCCGGCCCACGCGAGGCCGACGGACATCGCACCGACGAGGAACGAGCCGGCGAGCTTCTTGACGACGGATCCGGGAGCGCGGCGCGTTCCGGGGGCGCTCCTCCACATGTCGGGCATCGAGAAAGGACCTCCTAGGCGGGGACTAGTGGCCAGTTCGCCCCGGGCGCCCGACTTCCTCCACGGGCCGAGCCCGCCCGGCGGAGTAAACCTTTCCGGG
>DASQDO010000309.1:0-9472 GCA_035634135.1 Actinomycetota bacterium | reverse complement strand
CTCGACCCCGGCGGCGGCATCCTGGCCGGGCAGCAACGGCGACATATTCATGGTCGAGAACGAGGGGAACGAGACCAGCATCGTCAGGTACAACCAGGCCGGCGAAGTCGTGGGCAGCGTCGCCGAGAACCTGACGCAGTTCTCGAACTTCTCCACGGACGCCGCGGGCGAACGCCTCGTCTACTCGAGCAACGGCGAGCTCGTGCTAGTCGACCTCGAGAGCATGGAGCCCACGAACCTCACGGAAAGTCCCGCGATCGAGACGGACCCGACGTTCTCGTTCGACGGGAGGTACGTCGTCTACGTCAGCAACGGTGACGGCGACCAGGACATCTACATGTGGGACCTCACCGACCCGAGCATGGGCCCGTACAACCTGACGAACAACGACGTCGACGACTGGGCCCCCGCGTGGGGCAACGACGGAACGGGCCACGGAGACCTGATCGCCTACGTGAGCCTCCAGAACTCCGCCGCCCAGGGCGAATCCGACATCTGGACGATGACGCCCGGCGGGACGGACAAGACCGACCTCACGAACAACGACGTGCCGGACTTCGGGCCGAACTGGCACCCGAGCTTCGACATGCTCGCCTACTCGAGCCAGGACGAGGCCGGCCGCGACCAGATCCACACGATGAGCTGGGACGGGTCGGGCAAGGACCAGCTCACGTCCGACGACAACTACAACTACGAGCCCGCGTGGTCACCGGACGGGACGAAGATCGCGTTCACGAAGCAGAGCCCTGCCGTGAACTCCGTCGGACGCATCTACATCCGGTCGGGCTCGCCGGGCGGCACCGAGACTCCGCTCACGCCGGCGGGGCCGGGCACGGACCGCGCCGACTGGCAGGCGGCGCCGGGTGGCTGTGAGCCCAACTGCGGCGGAGAGCCGATCAGACCGACGATCCTCTTCTCGCTGAAGCGTCACGTCGTCGTGAGCGGGAGCGTCATCGGCCAGGGTAGCGACACCGAAGCCGGCGGCACGTGCGGCGTCGGGACGCCGGTCAACATCCAGCGCAAGATCGACGGCAAGTTCAAGACGATCGCTTCGCTGGCCACCGACGTCGACGGCAAGTTCAGCAGGAAGGTCCCGGACCGGACCGGCCAGTACCGGGTCGTGTCGACTCGGTACACCGACGCCGAGACCGGCACGGAATGCCTACCGTCACAGGCAGCGGCCAAGACGCACCGTCACCGCAGATAACCAACGACACGTAGGACGAGGGCGGCTCCCCGGCGGGGCCGCCCTCAGTCTTTCCAGGGCCGCAGCTCGCTCGTGTCGACGACGACGAAGTCGGAGCCCTTCACCTCGCCCAGCGTGCGGAGCGCGTCGTTGTCCCAGTGCGGGTTCGGCGCACCGCTGATGAACCAGTCCGATCCGTTGTCGGCGACGATCATCCCGTAGCGCTTGAGCGCGACGAGCACGATGCGCGCCTGACGCGGGAAGCCCTTCACGGGGAAGCTCTTCTTCAGGCGCAGCCGGAGCCCCATCGGCGGCAGGTTCGCGTCGTCGGAGTCGCTCGCGTAATGCCTCGCGGGATAGATGTACTTCGCTCGCGTGCGGCTGACCGTGAAACGCAGAGCGTGGTCGATGACGCCGCGCTTCACCTCGTCCCAGCGCGCCAGCCCGGGCAGGATCGGGAGCCCGGCCGCGTCCGCGGAGGTCCATCCCTTCGGGCGAAGCTCGTTCGAGTCGAGGTCCCAGATCGCACCCGAGCCCGCGCGCCAGCGGCCGTCACGGCGCCGCAGCGCGTAGAGCTCGTACAAGCGGCACTCGTCCTTCTGCAGGATCAGCGCGTGACGGTCGCCGTCGGACTGCCGGCCCCCTTCGATCGGCACGTCCTTGGGGATCGGGTACGGCCCCTTGTCGCTCTCGTCCGCGTACTGGAAGCGCACCCGCGACTTGCGCTGTCCGTCGCCGACGACCGTGAACGGGATCCCGATGGGGCCGCCGTCCCAGCGGCCGGAGCCGAAGTCGGGATGGAGGCCCTCGCTGCGGCCGATGCTGCGGATGATCGCCCGCGACCGAGCGTGCACGGGCAGGTCGTCGACGCGCCGGTTCCACACGTTGCTCTCCGGGAAGATCCGGCAATCGGGGGCCGCCGGTAACGGAGCGGCCGCCGTCCCCGGTACGGCGACGGTCGCAAAGACAACGGCTGCCGCTGCGAGCCTCAGTCGTCTCATGCCTCACCCCTCGCTTGTCTCTCGAAGTGGTTGTCCCAGTATGCGTCGCCGCCGCGCAGCTTCGCCCACACAGAGGCCAGGCCGTACGCCGGCCACAGCAGGATCCCCCACCGTTCGTACTGGCGGACGTGCACGAGCTCGTGCGCGAGCGTGCGGTCGTCGAGGTCGCCCACCGACAGGACGACGTGGCCGAACGTGATCGCTCGGTACCTCCAGCCGAGCCGGCGCGGCCACGACGACCCCTCGCACACCAAGACGCCCTGCGTCACGCGCCGCCTCTCGAACGGCGCCCCGAGGAGCAGCCCGAGAAGCGAGGCCGGGCCCGCCCAGACGATCCTCAGAGGGGAACGTCGGAGAGCACGAGCACGCGGGTCTCGGTCATCTCCTGCATCGCCCACCGCAGCCCCTCTCTCCCGGAGCCCGAGTCCTTCGTCCCTCCGTACGGCATCTGGTCGGCGCGGAAGGCCGAGACGTCGTTCGCGATGACGCCGCCGACCTCTATGTCGCGGAAGGCGAGGAACAGCCTCTGCACGTCCGAGGTGAAGACGCCTGCCTGCAGCCCGTACTTCGACTCGTTGACCTCGGCGATCGCCTCCTCGAAGTCGCCGTAGGTGCCGATCGTCGTGACGGGGCCGAAGATCTCCTCGCACCGGACCTTCATCTCGGGCCGCGTGCGGCTCAGCACCGTCGGTACGTAGAACGGGTCCTCTCGCTTGCCGCCGACCAGGACCTCGGCCCCCGCCTGCACCGCCTCGTCGACCCACGCGCTCACGCGCTCGAGCGCGTCGTGGTCGATCAGCGGCCCGACCTCGGTCTCGGGGTCGAGCGGATCGCCGGTCTTCAGCTTGCCGACCTCCGCTACGAGACGCTCGGAGAGGTCGTCCGCCACGCTCTCTTGCACGAGCACGCGCTGGACCGAGATGCACGACTGCCCCGCCTGGTAGTAGCCGCCGAACGCGATCCGCTGCGCGGCCTTGTCGAGGTCCGCGTCGGAGTGGACGATCACGCCCGCGTTGCCGCCGAGCTCGAGCGTCACGACCTTGCGCGGGTCGGCGGTCTTGAGGTTCCAGCCGACCTCGGACGAGCCGGTGAAAGAGAGCTTCGCGAAGCGGGTGTCCTTCGCCAGCTCACCGGCCTCGCTTCCTCCTATGGGAAGGACCGAGAGCATCCCCGGCGGGAGGTCGGTCTCGCAGAACAGCTCGCCGAGAAGCAACGCGCCCAGCGGGGTCTTCGTCGCCGGCTTGATCACGATCGGTGCGCCGACGGCGAGCGCCGGAGCCATCTTGTGCGCGACGAGGTTCACCGGGAAGTTGAACGGCGTGATCGCTAGCACTGGGCCGAGCGGGAACCTCCGAACGATGCCCGCGCGGGAGCCGAGCGCTGCGTCGGAGTCGAACCGCATGAGCTCGCCGCCGTCGCGCCGGCACTCCTCCGCGGCCCAGCGGAACGTCGAGACCGCACGTGCCGCTTCGACCTTCGCCCACTTGAGCGGCTTGCCGCCCTCGCGTGCGATCAGCTCCGCGACCTCGTCGGCGCGCTCGGCCAGACGCTTGGAGATGTGCGCGAGGGCTTCCGCCCGTGCGTGGAGCGGCAGCTTCCTCGTCTCGTCGAAGGCGTCCGCCGCCGCTGCGACCGCGTCCTCGACGTCCTTCTCCGACGGAGACCCGACCGACGCGACGACCTCGCCGTCGTACGGGCTATTTACTTCGAATGCCTCGTCGCCGCCGCGCCACTCCCCCGCTACGAGGAACTTCTTCACGGCTACTCGTCTCCCGCCACGACGTAGTACCAGTCCTTGCGCGGCACGCCCGAGAGCTCGGCCATCACGTGCTTGGTCACCGTGTACTCCTCGAGCGACTCCAGGCTCATGTCCTTGCCGAACCCGGACTGCTTGAAGCCACCGTGCGGCATCTCGGGGGTCAGGGGGATGTGGTCGTTGATCCAGACGGTGCCGAAGCGCAGAGCCTTCGCCGCCCGCATCGACTTGAACGAGTCACGCGTCCAGACGCTGGCGGCCAGCCCGTACTTCACGTCGTTCGCCTTGGCCAGCACCTCGTCCTCGGTCTCGAACGGGAGCAACGTGGGGGCCGGGCCGAAGACCTCGTGCTGCACGATCTCCGCCTGCTGGTCGGCGCCGGAGATCAGCGTCGGCTCGAACCAGTAGCCCTTGTCGAAGCCCTCGGGCCTGCCGCCGCCCATCAGCACCTTCGCCCCCTGCGAGCGCGCCCGCTCGACGAAGCCCTCGACGCGCTCGCGCTGCGCCTCGTTGATCAGGGGGCCCATGTCGGCCGTTCTTTCCATCGGGTCGCCGAGCCGGAGCTCCGCGGTCAGGTCCGAGACCCGCGCGACGAACTCATCCCACACCGCGCGCTGCACGTAGATGCGCGTCACGGCCGTGCAGTCCTGGCCGGTGTTGATGAACGAGCCGACGATGCAACCCTGCGCGGCGGCCTCGAGGTCGGCGTCGTCGTAGACGATGAACGGTGCCTTGCCCCCGAGCTCGAAGTGCAGCCGCTTGATCGTCGGCGCGGCCGCTTCCATGATCGACGTCGCCGTGTCGGTCGAGCCGGTGAGCGACACCATGTCGACCTCCGGGTGGCTGACCAGCGGCTGTCCGCACTCCTGCCCGCGGCCGGTGACGACGTTGAGCACTCCGTCGGGGAGCCCCGCGTCCTTCGCGATGCGTGCGAGCTCAAGCGTGGTGAACGGGGTCCACGGCGCGGGCTTGAGGACGATCGTGTTGCCGGCCGCGAGGGCCGGGCCGATCTTCCACACCGCCATCATCAGCGGGTAGTTCCACGGCGTGACCTGCGCGATGACGCCGACCGGCTCGCGCCGCAGCCATGACGTGTAGCCGGGCAGGTACTCGCCGGCCGCGGCCCCCGCGAGCGCGCGTGCGATCCCGCCGAAGTACTTCAGCTGGTCCGCGGCCATCGGCACGTCGCCGTCCGCTACGAGCTTCATCGTCTTGCCCGACGGCGCGATCTCGAGAGGGATCAGCTCGTCGGCGCGCTCCTCGACGAGCTCGCCCATCTTCCAGAGGACCGCGGCGCGCTCACCGGGGCCGAGCTCGGACCACCGCCCGTCCTCGAACGCCTCGCGCGCCGCCTGCACGGCGCGGTCGACGTCGGCCTCTTCGGCGCGCGGGACGCTCCCGCATACTTCTTCGGTGGCGGGGTTCAGCACGTCATCGGTGCGCCCCGACGCCGCCTCGCAGAACTCCCCCGCGATGAACATGCCGTTGGAATACATGGACGCCTCCTCGTGGGTCTCCTCAGAGAGATGCTAGCGACGGGGGCCGGGGAGGCGCGAGCCTCGGGGGCCCAAGCCCGGGAGGCTGGTTGTACAGACTGGCGCATGGAACGGCTCACCGCCACGGTGAGTCATCGCGGTGGCGAACCGACCTAGGAGGCTGGAGCAGTTGAAGCGAGTCACGGCTTGGGCTCTGCTCATGCTCCTCGCCGTCCCGGTCGCCCCCGCCCACGCCGCCCCGACGTGCCGGGGGCGCCGCGCCACGATCCACGATCCCCGCGCCCGATGGCTGCGCGGCACGAACGGCGACGACGTGATCGTCGGCTCGTCTGCGAACTGGTTCGTCGACGCCCTGAAAGGCGACGATCTGATCTGCCAGGCCGGGGCGCACGACGCGGACGACATAGACGGCGGTCGCGGAAACGACCGGATCATCGGCACCAGCCGGCTCACGGACCTGATCGGCGGCCCGGGGAACGACGTCTTGACCTCGAAGGAGCCGCTGTCGATGGACGGCGGCCCCGGCGACGACGAGCTCCGCGGAGGAACGGGCCTGTCGGGGGGGCCGGGCGACGACACGCTCATAGCGCGGCGCGGGAAGGAATGGGACACCTACTTCGGTCCCGGCGCCGGCCGCGACTTCGTCGACAGCACCAACGGGGCCGGGTTCGTCGCGTACGGAGGCGCGCCGCGAGGCGTGCGCGTGCGTCTCGACCGAGGGACCGCGCGCGGCTGGGGGCACGACACCCTGGTCGACGTCGAGCACGCAAGCGGAACGAGGCACGACGACGTGCTCGTAGGGACGGGAGACGTCGACTCCGGGGGGTTCGACAGAAACGACCTGAGCGGGCTGAGCGGCGACGACGTCCTCATCGGGCTCGGGGGGCCGGACCACCTGGACGGCGTCGCGGGCGCCGACGTCGCCCGTGGCGGTCCCGGGGAGGACTGGCTCCGCCCGATCTACGGGGAACCGCCCGGCGCGGAGGGCGATCGCCTCTACGGAGGAGAAGGCTACGACCGCCTCGAGGGAAGCAGCGGTCCCGACCTCCTCTTCGGCGGTCCGGACGACGACGTGCTCGCGGGCCGGGGGCACCACAACGAGACGTACGGGGGCCCGGGTAACGACCACCTGAAGTTCGGCGGTCACATCGAGAAGCTGAGCGGGGGGCCGGGCAGCGACACCCTCGACTTCACGGTCTTCGGCCCCGTCCACGCCGACCTGCGCGACCAGACCGCGCGCCTCGGCAACTTCGTCCTCGAGCTGGAGGGGATCGAGAGCCTGTGGGGCAGCTACTACGGCGACACGCTGATCGGCGACGACGGGCCGAACGTCCTCTTCGACGGCGGCAACTACAGCGCGGACGGTCAGGAAGACGTCCTCGACGCGCTCGGCGGCGACGATCGCGTCGCGCTGAGCGGCGATCGGTCGGATCAAGCGGCCGGCGACACCTTCGACGCGCGCGGGGGCGAAGGTCGCGACACCCTGCAACTGCAATGGGCGTCCACGATCGACCTCGCCGCGGGGACCGCGCGGGTGGCTTCTTCGATCGGCGTCGTCGGGGGCTTCGAGGACGTGGCCGGGAGCCGCGAGGACGACTCGCTGGCCGGGGACGACGGGCCCAACCACTTCATCGGGTACCGGGGCGACGACGCGCTGTTCGGCCGCGGCGGTGAGGACGACCTCGACGGGGACGACGGCACGGATTCGGCGGACGGCGGTGACGGGACCGACCGATGCGCGGCCGAGACGACGACCGCGTGCGAGCAGTCGTTGCCGCTAAACGCGCGTTTGCTCGTGTCGTTCTTACGGGTCTCGAGCTAGCCGCGCGGCTTGCGCCCCCACGCCCCGAAACGCAGCGGCGAGAACGACGCCTGACCCGGCTCCGTGACGACCTTCATGTACCGGTCGCGGTCTTCCTCGGTGATGACGCCTGCGTCCGCCGCGAGCCTGGTCACGCGTTCCAGCGACAGGCGCCCCAGCTCGGCCTCCTCGGTCCCCGTCCACATCAGGTTAGTGCGGCCCTCTGCTCCGATCTCCTCGAGCCCCGCCTCCGCGAGCAGCGCCGGGAGCCGGCGACCGAGCTCGGCCTGGATGCCGCGCACCTTCGCCAAGCCGCCGAGGCGTTGCGACATCTCGGCCGCGACCGGGATGCTCTCGGGCGGGTAGCCCGGACGTTCGTCGGCGTCGCCCATGATCGCGAGCGCGAAGTCGACGTCCTCGACGACGATCCATCCGCCGGGCGCGAGCGCGTCGACCATCTTCGCCAACGCCTCGCGGTACCCCGCCAGATGCTCGAGCAAGAAGCGCGAGTGGACGAGGTCGTATGCACCTTGCTCCAGCTCGTCCTCCAGGATGTCGTGGCGGCGCACCTCGAGGTTCGGCGCGTCGATCTCTTCGAGGAACCTCACGTCGAGGTCGGTCGCGACAACGCGGCCCTCGGCCCCTACGCGCTCGCAGAGCCAGCGTGCGATCGACCCGGCTCCACCCCCGACCTCGAGGCAGCGCCAGCCCGGCGCCACCCCCACCGCCTCGAGGTGGGCGATCGTCGCGGGGTCGTTGAGGGCTTCGAGCTTGCGGAGGCGCGTCAGCTCGCTCTCGGAGCTCGGGTCGTAGATGTAGTCCTGCTTCGTCTCGGTCATGCCCGCATAGTGCACCAAGGCGAGCGGCTGCGATTTCTGGCAGTCTTCTCCCGACGGCGTACGAGCAAAGGGCGGGCGGATGAGGCTTCGCGTCGTGACGGGTTCGTGAACGGTCCGGTCCAGCCGGGCATGGTCGTCGACCCGGTCGTTCGCCCGTCCGGCCTCGGCGGGTTCGTCTTCGCGCTGCTCGATCTAGCGATCGGCGGGGTCGCAGCCGGGCTCGCGCTGAACGAGGGCTTCGCGGCAGGGAAGGCCGCCTTCGCCACCGACGCATGGAGGACGACGCTCGCGGTAACGGGGATCGCTCTGTCGATCCTCGCCGTCGTGGGCCTCGTCCGCGTCGCCGGCGGACAGCCGCGAACCCTGACGCCCGGGCTGCGGCGGCGCGCACGCCTGACGGGCGTCGTGCTGATGCTCGTCGGAGTGTGGCTGCTCGCGTGCGCGACCGTCGACGCCGTCGCCCGAGAGACCGTGTCGTTCGACTCGTGGACGAGCCCGTTGTTCGCGGCCGGAGGGCTGTACCTCGTCGTCATCGGGCTGTCGCTCCAGCTGAACGTCACGAGGGTCTTGAGGAAGCAGCAGCTCGAGGGCGGGGCGGGCGTCCCGGGGACGGCGACGATCGTGGGCGTCTCCGAGACCGGCTCCAGCACCGAGACGGGGCCCGTGATGCGACTCGATCTCCGGATCGACGTCAACGGACGCGTCTACGAGGCGACCGAGGAGAAGCAGGCGGACCCGTCGTCGCTCGCGCTGTTCACGCCCGGCGCAACCCTCGACGTGCTCGTCGACTACGTGGATCCGCGGGTCTTCCGGCTCGACTGGAAGACCTGGACGGCCCCGAGTGCCGGAGGCTGACGCCGCGATGAGCCACTACGCCGAACCGGGCCAGCCGTACCGGACACCGGGCAAGGCAGGCCTCTGGGCCGGGGGCTTCTGGCTTTCGTTGGGAGGTATCTCGGTCGCGCTCGCGATCGACGACAGGGCCCTCGCCGACGACGTGGAGTTCGCGAGCCGGCAGTGGAGGACTGCGTTCGGAGTGGTCGGTGCAGCGAACGCCTTGTTCGGGATCAGGATCGCGCTGCGCGCTCTAGGCGGCGACCGGCGGCAGGTCACACCCGAGTCGTTGCGCCGGAGCCGCATCCTCGGGGGCGTCCTGATCCTGGTCGGCCTCTGGTACCAGATCCCCGCCTGGTCCGACGGAGCCGTGCGGATCGGCGTGGGGCTCGACGGGTGGGCCGGCGGCGTCTACGGGGTAGGGGGGCTCTCTCTGATGCTGGTAGGGCTGGCGCTCCAGGTCGATCCCACACGATTTCTGAGGCACGAGCGCGTTCGGGAGGGCGACGGCAGGACCGTCACCGCGACGATCCTGCGCGCCACCGACCTCGGCAGCCTG
>DASQDO010000308.1:0-1739 GCA_035634135.1 Actinomycetota bacterium | reverse complement strand
GGGGGGACTGACGGAGCTCGAGGACGGTGTGAAGCTCTACGAGGGATTGACGGCTCCGCCGGTCTTCTGGCCGATATTGTTGACCATCCAGGGACGGGCGAACCTCCTGGCGGGCCGGGTCGAGGCAGCCGCCGCGCTGTTCGCCGAAGCGGACGTGGCCGCTACCGCGGGCGACCCGGTGGTCATCGATCTCGCGATCGCGCGCGGCGACGTGCTGCTCGCTGGTGCGTCTCCCGACACGGCGGGAGCCGAGGAATCGTACGAGCGGGCTGCCGGCATGGCGAGGACTTTCGGGCTGCGGATGGCCGAGCTCGAGGCGGCGACGAGGCTGGCGCAGCTCCGCGCGGGCACGGCGGGAGACGAAGACTCGCTGCGGAGACTCCGGGGCCTGCTCGACGCCTTTACGGAAGGCCATTCGACGCCGCAGCTCACCGCAGCCGCGGCGTTGGCGCGCGGGCACTGACGCTCCGCTCCCTTCGCTATCAGTCGAGGAACGGGCCCAACAGGTTGCCCAAGTCCTTCAGCTCGGCGCGTGAGTAACCCGCGACCAGCTCCTTCTCGGCCTCGAACACCACGGGCGCGGCCCCCTCGAGCGCGGCCCAGCCCCCTTCCGTGAGCTCGATCACCACGACCCTGCGGTCCGTCTCGTCGCGCCGCTTATGGACGAACCCGCGCTCCTCCATCCGGTCCGAGATCCACGTCATGTTCGGGGGCGAGGTCACGAGCCGCGCGTTCAGCTCGTAGATCGGCAGCGCCCCGTCCGGCGACGCCCCCAGGACCATCAGCACGTTGAACTGCGGCAACGACAATCCGACTGCGCCGAGGGCGCGCTCCAACGTCTGCGACGCTTTCGAGTCGGCGCGCAGAACCGACACCACGACGCGGCTCGCGGCCCGGTCCCGCCCCGCCCCCCGCACGAGCTCCCGGAACCTGCGCGGCTCGGCCTGCTTGCCCACCCTGGACACCCCTCTTAGTAGATATTTCGAGTTGGAAATATATCCGAGCGGGCCTTGTTGTGCATGACGACGGCAACGAACGATGGAGGGAGAGCGCGATGACGACGGATGCCAAGCGGCTCGAAGGCAAGGTGGCGCTCGTGACGGGCGCCGGCTCGGGGATCGGTGAGGCAGTCGCCCACCGCCTGGCCCGGGACGGAGCAACCGTGATCGTCGCCGACCTCGACGACGTCGGGGCAAAGAGGGTCGCCGAAGACATCGGCTACGCGGCCCACGCGGAGGTCGCAGACGTCAGCGAGCCGGACTCGATGCGCGAGCTGATCGATCGCGTCGTCGCAGAGCACGGCCGCCTCGACGTCGCAGTCAACAACGCCGGCATCGGTGGCGTGTCCGCCCCGGTCGGCGAGTACCCGCTCGAGAGCTGGAGGCAGGTCTTGTCGGTGAACCTCGACGGGGTCTTCTACTCGATGCGCTACGAGATCCCCGCGATGCAGCGCAACGGCGGCGGGTCGATCGTGAACATGGGCTCGGTGCTGAGCTCGGTCGGGTTCGGTCAGTCCGGCGCGTACGTCGCCGCCAAACACGGCGTGACGGGTCTCACGAAAGCCGCGGCGATCGAATACTCGAAGGACGGCATCCGCGTGAACGCGGTCGGCCCCGGGTTCATCGAGACCCCGTTGCTGAGGAAGCCGGAGGCGGCCGAGATCGTCAAGAACGTGACTGCCCTGCATCCCATCGGGCGGCTGGGCCGGCCCGAAGAGGTCGCGAACCTGGTCGCCTTCC
>DASQDO010000307.1:0-5107 GCA_035634135.1 Actinomycetota bacterium | reverse complement strand
AGCTCCAGAAGAAGGTCGCGGACACGCTCCGGTGGGTGGCGATTCTCATTGGTCTCGCTGCGTCGGGTCTCGCAGTGTGGACTGTTCTCGCGGCAGCGGATACGACGTCGGTGGCCCGACTTGTGGGAAAGGTCGTTGCGGCGATCGCTCTCTATGGGGTCGCCGGGTACGTTGCGAGTCAGTCGGCGGCGCATCGTCGGCGCGAGGAGCACGCTAAGCGCCGAGAACTCGACCTTGTGGCGTTTGGACCCTTCATTGCTGACCTGGAGGAACCTGACCGTCAATTGGCGCGGAAGGAACTGGTTGCGAAGCTCTTTGGCAACGACGCTCTGGACGATGAGAAAAAGGGGGGCGTTCTTACGCAGGAGAACGTTGGCCTCTTGGGTCAATTGTGGGAAATTTTCTCGAAAAGTCGAAAGTAGCGGGATCTAGCAGCTCCCACCTGCGCGCTTGGACGTGAGCGTCGGTTTGATGTTCTGAGTGTCGAACGTCAAGGGATCGCTACACTGGCTAATGGAACATTGAAAAGAACCCAGCTCGGGGCTGAACTGGTATCGACTCTGATCAGACCGAGGCAGGGGAAGCGAGCCGAGGACTCCGGGTGTGACCTCGTTAAATATTCTCGGAACAACAATAAATGCCGCTGCCTAACCGCACGGTTGCCATTCCTTAGCAATGGCCGTCGGCCCGGGGATCGCCTGCGCCCCCGGGATCCGGCGTCGCCTAGCAGGCTCACCGTCCCGAGTCCGCTCGGAGCGAAGGACGGGAAATCTAGTCTGAGCTAGGCCACGGCCGCCGCCGTCTGCGGGCCGGCCGGGGCCGAAAACTGACCGCAGACTACGCTCGTAGAAGTCCTGCCACGGGGTCGGAGGACCCGGGTTCGATTCCCGGCAGCTCCACCACGACCCGCCTCGGAGACCAGGCGGATTTGCCCGCGCCCTGATCACTCCTTCGGGTGAGAACCGGGCAGGGCATGAGCCCCCGCTGCCGAATCCTCCCCCAGGCCGCAAAGCGCGGCAAAGCGGGCAAAGCTCTTCAAGCTGCGGAGGCGTGATGCGTTCCAAGTTGATCTCGATCCTGGCCGGGCTGCTCCTAGCGGCCTCCCTCACCCCCGGCGTCGCCGCCGGCTCCCAAGGGCCCCAGAAGGGCAAGCCCGAGAGGAAGGCCGAGAAGCAGCCCAAGGCCGTCCGCATCGCGGCCGAGCACCTCGAGGTCGACCCCGACAAGGTCGAGGTCACCGATCTCTACACCTCGGACCACAACGACGTCACCCACGTCTACCTCCGCCAGGTCGTCAAGGGCGAGGAGGTCCTGGGGGCCGAGGCCACGGTCAACGTCCAGAACGGCGTCGTCGTCTTCGCCGGCGAGCAGTTCGTCGACCCGAAGGAAGCCACCGGCGACCAGGTCCTCGACGGGCCGGCGGCGCTCGGTGCGGCCATCGAGTCGCTCGACGAGCCCGCCCTCGAGGTCACGAGGCTGCCCTCGCTCAACTACCGGGCCCTCCCGGACGGCACCGCCCGACTCGCCTGGGACGTCGAGATCCTCACCGACGACCACTGGTGGAACGTCTCCGTCGACGCGGAGACCGGCGAGGTCGTCTACCGCTACGACCTCGTCGACAGCGAGCAGGCGGAGCACATCGCGGCCCGCACGGCGCGGCCCGAGGACGGCGCCACGGCCTCGGCCCTCCTCGCCCAGAAGCCGATCCTCCCGCCGGAGCAGACCGACGACGGCTCCTCCTACAACGTCTACGCGATGCCGCTCGAGAGCCCGAACGACGGCGACCGCTCGATCGTCGAGAACCCCGCCGACGCGGTCGCGTCGCCGTTCGGCTGGCACGACACGAACGGCCTCCCCGGGCCCGAGTTCACGATCACCCGCGGCAACAACGCCAACGCCTACATAGACACGATCGACGGCAACGGGCCCGACCCCGCGAGCCAGCCGGACGGCGGCCGCGGCCTCGACTTCGACCACCCGATCCAGACCCTCGACGCGACGCCCGCGGCCTACCGCGACGCGGCGGTCGACAACCTCTTCTACTGGACGAACGTGATGCACGACGTGACGTTCCGCTACGGCTTCAACGAAGAGGCCGGCAACTTCCAGGCCTCGAACTACTCGGGCGCCGGGCGCGCCGGCGACGAGGTCCAGGCCGAGGCGCAGGACGGGAGCGGGGCCCTCAACGCGAACTTCGCAACGCCGGCGGAAGGCGTCCCCGGCCGCATGCAGATGTACCTCTGGGTCGACGCGTTCGACAGCTTGAGCCTGCAGCAGGACGACGTCGTCCGTCCGTACAGCCACCAGGTCCGCGACGGCGACCTCGACGCCGGCGTCATCGCGCACGAGTACGGCCACGGCATCTCGAACCGTCTCGTCGGCGGCCCCCGCAACGTCTCGTGCCTTCGAGTGCACGACGAGCGAGAGGGCGAGGGCTGGAGCGACTTCTGGTCGTACGCGCTCACGATGCGCAAGGGCGACGACGGGCGCACGCCGCGCGGCATCGGTACGTACGTCGTGTACCACGAGGACGGCCGCAAGTCGCAGGGCATCCGCCTCGCTCCGTACTCGACGAACATGAAGGTCAACCCGGCGACCTACGACACGATCAAGACCGCGGCCGAGCCCCACGGCGTCGGCTACGTCTGGGCGTCGATGCTGTGGGACCTCTACTGGAACCTCGTCGACGAGTACGGCTTCAACCCGAACCCGTACGAGTCGTGGAAGACGGGCGGCAACAACCTCGCGATCCAGCTCGTCGTCGACGGGATGAAGTTCGCACCGTGCGAGCCGGGCTTCGAGGACGCCCGCGACGCGATCATCGCGGCCGACCAGGCCCTCACCGGGAACGCCGCCAAGGGCGTCCCGGGCCGCAACGAGTGCCTGATCTGGCGCACGTTCGCCCGCCGGGGGCTCGGCGTGAACGCGAAGCAGGGCGACGTGCAGCTCAAGTCGGACGGCAAGCAGGGCTTCAAGGTCCCGGCCCACTGCAGCGGGAAGGGATAAGGGAGAACCAACCGCCCCGCAGCTCAGTCTCCTTCTTCGGACGAACCCGACGAGGAGGGGACCCATGCGCCGATCCGCGCTCATCGCCGTTTCGATAGCCCTAGTCGCAGCCGCCGCCTGCGGGGACCCGGCCCCCCCGGACCGGGCCGCCCAGGAGGACCTCTTGTACCTGGAGGCCGCCGAGGGCGTCGCCGTGCTCGCCGCGGGCGCGGACATCGAGCCCACGCCGACCGCCGGGCTCCCGTCCACGGACTGGACGAGCGTCGTGACCGCGGACGCGAACAAGCTCGCGACGAGCATCGAGGCGCGCGACGCCCGCACCGGCAAGACGCAGTGGACGCGCGAGATCGACGGCCTGAAGCTCGACGTCAGGGTCGTCTCGCGCGAGGCCGAGATGGTCGCGCTCATGCCTCGCAACGAGCCCTACCTCGCGGGCCGCACCGAGACGACGCTCGTCGTCACCGGCCGCGACGTCGAGCCGCGCACGATCACGCTCGAAGGCAACTACGAGCCCGAGGCGTTCTCGAACGACGGCGGCAGCGTCTTCGTGCTCGAGTACCTGCCCCCCAAGGCACCCGACAGCTACCGCGTGCGCCGGCTCGACCTTGCGACCGAGAAGGTCCTCGGCGTCTACAGCGTCGACGCCGAGCTGCAAGAGCGCATGCGCGGCACCGCGCGCATCCAGGCGATGAGCCCCGACGGGACGTACCTCTACACGCTCTACACGACGGGCGGCCCGGGGGTCGGCCCCCGCCGCGCGTTCGTCCACGTCCTCAACCTCGACGAGCTGTGGGCGCACTGCATCGACCTCCCGCCGGAGTTCGGCAACCTGCGGGAGACCGAGATAGCGATCACGGTCACGCCGGACTCGAAGCGCCTGTACGTCAACGACGTCGGCTCCGGCGCGATGGCCGCGGTCGACACGCAGTCGCTCGAGATCCTCGATACCGCGAGCGACGTCCTCACGTCGGGGTACGAGCCGCTGGGCGTCCACGACGGTCGCAACACCCTCTACATGGCGCGCGGCCCGTTCCTCTCGGGGATCGACACGCGGACGTTCGAAGAGGGCGAGCAGTGGACGATGCCCGGCCGTATCAAGGGCGTGCAGGTCTCTTCGGACCTCAAGAAGGTCTACGTCGCCCTCGGGCGCGAGGTGATCACGCTCGACGCGGCCACGCTCGACGAGATCGGACGGTCGGATCCGCCCGGCGTCGGCCGCATCCAGCGGATGGGCCGCGGGGGCCGCAGCCTCCGTCAGCCGATTCTCGACAAGATCTAGCTGCGCCTGCTGACCCCGCCCGGGCCCCCGCCGTGGGAACCTTTCCGGCGTGGGCGCGGGCGGATCGACCGAGCGGCGGCGGACGCCGGGCGAGCGCGTCGCGGTCTTCCTCCTCAGGTTCGTGTCGGCCCTCGTGGCGATCGCGGCCCTGGCTGCGCTGACGTCCGACCTCGTCGACAAAGCGTCGGCGCCCGAGGTCCCGGGGTGGACGGGGGAGACGCCCGGCGAGCCCGAGCCCGAGCCCGAGCCCGAGGACGACGAGCGGCGTCGCCGGAAGGCCCAGCTCGTCCACGTGAACGACCCGACGGTCTACGACGCGCAACGGAAGCTCGACCGCTGCACGCGGACCCGCGGGGTGATGGGGGCGTCGTCGCGGGGGCCGGGACTGCGCGACGACATCCGGAAGATCTCCGGCCGCGTCGAGCGGCTGAGGGACCTCGACTTCCGGCACCGGGTCGAGACCCACCTCGCGTCCCAGGCCGAGGTGGGGGAGCGGTTCTCGCGCGGGTTCCTGAACCGGTACGGCGAGCGCGAGGCGGAGCGCGACCAGCAGATCCTGACCGCGCTGGGGCTCCTCCCCGAGGGCACCGACCTCCGTGGGTTGACCGCGCAGCTGTTGAACGACGGAGTCGCGGGCTTCTACAACCCGCGCACGGGCCGGCTGTTCGCGGGGAGCACCGGTGGCGGGCTGACGACGTTCGACGAGGTCGTCCTGGCTCACGAGCTCGACCACGCGCTCGTCGACCAGGCCCTCGGGCTCCCGGGGACGCTGTCGCGCGACCCGATGCTCGGCGACGTGATGCTCGCGCACCAGGCCCTTGC
>DASQDO010000306.1:0-1590 GCA_035634135.1 Actinomycetota bacterium | reverse complement strand
CGGCAACGCTCAGCTCTACGCGGACCGCGACTTGGGCAAGGTCCGCTCGCGGCTCGTTCGCACGATCGACGCGGTCCTGCACGCGGAGGAGACGCCCGCGTACCTGATGACCGCGTGCCGTATCGACGGACGGCCCGGCCTGTTCGCGCGCGACGTGTACAACCGTGCGCCGTTCCGTATCCAGGTGACACGGGCGGGGCTCGAGCTGTCCGACGACACCTACGTGCGGATGGCACCGGACGGCGCGTTCGAATGCGAGGGCTGGCCCCCCTTCCGCACCGAGTACATCGCGGTGAAGAACCTGCCCGGCCCCCGAGGCCGCGAGTCCGAGAACGTGAACAAGGGGGCGCTGCTCGCGTTCCTGTTCGGGATCCTGAGGGTGGGCGACGTCGGGATGGTCGAGCTCCACCGGCTCACGTCGACGATCCGCACCGCCCGCGTCGTCGCTGAGGACGACCCCGAGCAGCTCGTCGCCACCCTGCGCTCCCTTCCCAGGTGAGGATCAGAGTCGGGCTGCTGGACAGCGTCGTCGAGATCCGCACCGACGACGACGATGCGGCCTCGCTCCTGTCGCTGCTGTGGGGGCCGATGACGACCGGCGACGGGCCCGAGCCGGCGCGCACCTACACGCTCGCACGCGGTGAGGACGGCGGCTGGATCGCGACCGCCGGCGACTCCGTGGAGGCCGTCCACGAGACGCTGTGGGGCGTCACCGACGCCTTGCGCTACCGGATGCTCGAGGTCTGCGAGGAGCGCCTGGAGCGCTACGTCACCCTCCACGCAGCGGCCGTGGCGCGCGCCGGCGACCTCGTGCTCCTCGCCGGCGAGTCCGGCGCCGGCAAGACGACGCTGACGCTCGCCTTGCTGGACGCGGGATGGGCCTATCTCAGCGACGACCTCGCGCCGGTGTCGGTCGCTACCGGCCTCGTGCACCCCTTCCCCAAGCCACTCGGCGTGAAGGACCCGGCGACGTGGGGGCGTGTCGGCGACGCGTTCGACGGTCTCTCGCTCGGCCCCCCGGCCGGCTCGTTCCTCGTTCCCGCGACGCGCTGGGACGTCGCGCCGGGTCCGCTGCCGGTGAGGGCACTGCTGTTCCCGAGGTTCGCAGCGGGGGCGGCCCTCGAGGTCGAACGCCTGTCGGCGGCGCGCGGCGCAGCGCTTGCGAGCGCGCACCTCCGGAAGCTCGAACCGTCCACGGTCTCGTTGCTGAAGCGCATCTGCGCGGGCGCGGTCTGCGCAGGCCTCACGTACGGATCGAGCACCGACGCGATCGCGGCGATCGAACAGCTGCTCAATCGGTACGAATAGGACGAACCCGCCTACGTAATTCCTATTTTCTGGTTGTGCGCCGTGCGGGGCTCCCTCTATGCTTCCGGGGCGGACTCGGACGTACCCAAGGAGCTCACGTTGACGGAAGCGGATCTGGTCACTCGAGAAGGCATGGAGCGTCGCAGGTTCCTCAAGGCTGCGGCCACCGTCGCGTGGGCTACTCCGGCGATCCTCACGCTCGCCGCGAACCGTGCGGGGGCCCAGTCGTGCATCCCGCAGGGCGCTTCGTGCGACGCCTGTATCGGCCTCAACTGTTGCATC
>DASQDO010000305.1:0-4804 GCA_035634135.1 Actinomycetota bacterium | reverse complement strand
CGTCGCGGTCCTCGAGGACCTGCTCCCGCGGCTCGAGGGAAGCGGAAACGAGGTCCGGGCGATAGGCGTCGGCGCCGCCGGGTTCGTCGACTTCGCCGCCGGCGCCGTCACGTTCTCGCCGAACGTCGTCTACGACGACCCCCAGATCGCGACGGCCGTCGCGCTCCGGTTCGGCCTCCCCGTATTCGTCGACAACGACGCGAACGCGGCGCTGTGGGGCGAGCGCACGTTCGGCTGCTGCCGCGTCGCCGAGCACGCCGTGATGCTGACGCTGGGAACCGGGATCGGGAGCGGCATCGTCGCCAACGGAGAGCTCGTGCGCGGCGCGACCGGCACGGGGGCCGAGCTCGGCCACATCGTCGTCGACCCCTCCGGCCCCCCCTGCCCGTGCGGGCTGCGCGGCTGTCTCGAACAGCTCGCGTCGGGCACTGCGATCGCGCGTCTTGCGCACATCGCGCTCGGGAGCAACCCGGACTCCACCATCCCGGCCTTCGCCGGGCCGGGCGGCGAGATCACGGGCGAGTCCGTCAGCAAGGCCGCGCGCGAGTACGACCAGACCGCGCGCGATGTCCTGCGCAAGGCCGGCACCGCGCTCGGCATCGGGCTGTCGAACGTAGCGAACGTGTTCGACCCGGAGGTCATCGTCCTCGGCGGCAGCGTCGTGAACGCGGGCGAGCCGTACCTGGGGGCCGCGCGGGATCAGCTCGCGCTGATGACGAAGGCACAAAGGCGGCGTGCGATGCGACTCGACGTCGCGGCTTTGCGCGGTGACGCGGGCCTCGTGGGGGCGGCCGCTCTCGCGTGGACGGAGACGGTCGACGCGGCATGAGCACCCCACCGGTCAAGCCGCCCCCCCCGCCCACCAGCCTCAAGGAGTACGTCCTGCTCGTGCCGCGGCTCGGGCGGCTCGTGTGGAGGTTGTCGCGCGACCCACGCGTCCCCCCGCGTATCAAGGCCGCTACGTTCGTCCTCGCGGGCTACCTGCTCTCTCCGATCGACTTCATCCCGGAGTTCGTCCCGGGGCTCGGCCACCTCGACGACCTCGTGATCCTCGCATTCGCCCTCGACCAGATCCTGAACCGCGTCCCCGACGAGGTCGTGCTCGACCACTGGGACGGCGACGAGGACGTGCTCGAGGTCGTTCGCCAGATCCTCGACATCTCCACGGCCTACATGCCGGGGTGGCTCAAGAAACGCTTCTCTTCGAGTTGAGCGGCGCCGCGGGCGTCGTAGCGCTGATCATGCTCGAGTGGACCGTCGGTCTCGTGGGCGCGGCTGCGTGGACGCAGTCGTGGGGCGTCGTGCGCCGTGGCCACTTCCGCATCACGGCGTACACCGGCGTCGCGCTCGCGATCCTCGCGGTCCTCGCGATGCGCTCGGGGGCCGACCCCGTGAGCGGCGGGGCGGCGGTGTGGATCGTCGCGACCGCGGCCGGTGTGGGCCTCTACCTGCTCGTGCAGTGGTCGAACACCGACGTCCCCGCGGTCGTCGTGGGCGTGGCCGCGACCGTTGCCGGCGTCGGCGCGTTGGGGGCGGCCGCGTCGTTGCTCGAGGACTGGCCCGTGATCCTGGCGGCGGTCGAGGTCGTCGCGGGGGCCGCGCTGCTCGGCGCGGTGACGAACGGGATGCTCCTCGGCCACTGGTACCTGAACCAGCCGGGCCTCAAGCCCTGGGCCCTCGCGCGCCTGACCACTCTTTCGCTCGTCGCGACGATCGCGACGGGAGTGCTCGGGCTCGTCGCCGCGGGCAAGCTCGCGGGGGCCGAGACGGACGGAGCGGTCCTCGGCATCCCCGGCTTCGGCGAGTCCTTCGGGCTCGCGTTCTTCCTCGTCTGGATCGCGCTCGTCGGCTTCACCGGAGCAGTCGTGTGGGCGGCCCGGCGTTGCGTCGCGATCAAGTCCATCCAGTCGGCCACCGGCCTCTACTACGTCGCGCTCCTGACGGCCGGTGTGTCCGAGTTCCTGGTGCGGTATCTCATGGTGAGCGCGTCGTGAGGGACGTCCGGCTCGGCGTCACGCTCCCGCAGTTCACCGACGACGCGTCGGTCTTCACAGACGGAGTGCGCTGCGCGGAGGGCCTCGGCTTCGACTCGCTATGGGTCTTCGACCACCTCTGGCCGCTCGGGGCGAAGCGACGGCCGATCCTCGAAGGGTGGACGGCGCTGGCGTGGGTTGCCGCGCGCACGAAGGAAGCGACGGTCGGGACGCTCGTCACGCGCTCGTCGCTTCGTCACCCCGCGGTGCTGGCGAAGATGGCGGCGACGGTCTCCGAGATAGCGCCCGGCCGCCTCTGCGTGGCGATCGGCAGCGGTGACCAGGCGAGCGCGGCCGAGAACCTGGCGTTCGGCCTCCCGTACTGGACCGGAGCCGACCGGATGGACCAGCTCGCGTCGACCGTGGAGGTGCTCCACCGTTCGCGCGACGGCGAGGTGACGTTCGCCGACGACTTCGTCGCTCTGGACGGCCTGCCCGCGGCCCCCGGCCCCCGCGACTACTCGATCTGGGTAGCCGGGCGTTCGGTCGACGCTCTCGACATCACCGGACGCCTCGCCGACGGATGGAACGCGTGGGGGGCGTCTCCCGAGGAGTTCGTCAACGCCGCCGACGCCCTCGGGAAGATCGCGGGCGACAGGCTGCTCGAGCTCACGTGGGGCGGCCAGGTGATCGCCGGTGCCACCGACGCCGAGGCAGAGGAGCTTCTCGGGTCGCGGAACCCCGCGAGCTACGTCGTCGGGGGCCCGGACAAGGTCGGCCGCTACCTGCGGTCCCTGGTCGACGCGGGCGTCCACCACCTGATCCTGGCGACGCCGTTCGCCTCGGACCCGAAGTCGTACGAGCTGCTGGCGGGACCGGTCCGGGACGCCGCAGGCCTCGCGTAGGTGTTCTTCCGGAGGCCGTGGTTCGCGTGGTAAGCGTGGTCGCGGTGGTTGGGAGTGCAACCTCGCCAACCACGCGCACCACACGAACCACGGGGTTCGCGTCGTAGGTGACCGATAGGGTCGCCGCATGACCGCCACGTTCCTGCTCGACGCGCCGAGCCTCGTCTATCGCGCGTACTTCGCGCTTCCCACGACCTTGACCGACGCGCAGGGACGGCCGGTCAACGCCGTGCGCGGCTTCCTCGAGATGGTCACCCGCATCCTCATCGACCACCGGCCGGAACGGCTCGTGTCCGTGTTCGACGGGAACTGGCGCCCCGACTTCCGGGTGGCGGCCTATCCCGGCTACAAGGCCGCGCGGCCCGAGGACCCGCCGGACCTCCCTCGCCAGTTCGACGTGCTCGAGGCGGTCCTCGACGCCGCGGGGATCAGCCGGGCGGTCTCGTACGAGCTCGAGGCCGACGACGCGATAGCGACCCTGGTCGAACGGCTCGAGCCGGGCGAGCGCGCGATCGTGGTGACGGGCGATCGCGACCTCCTCGCGTTGGTCGAGGACCCTGCGGTGCGCGTGCTGTTCCCGGTGCGCGGGACCAAGGAGATGACCGAGTTCGACGAGGCCGCGGTCGTCGCCAAGTACAAGGTCGCGCCGAAGCTGTATCCCGTCTTCGCGACGCTTCGGGGCGACGCGTCGGACGGGCTCCCGGGCGTAGCGGGGATCGGGCCGAAGAGGGCCGCGGACCTGCTCGAGCGCTTCGGCTCCATCGACGGGATCGTCGCCGCCGTGGACGAGCTCCCCCCGCGTCAGGCGAGTGCCCTGAAAGAGGCGAACGACTATCTGGAAGCGATGAAGACCGTCGTGACGCTCGTGCGCGACGCGGACGTCGAGACGACGCCCACCGGCGATCCCGACGAGGAGACCCTGCGCAAGCTGGGGGCCGAGCACAACCTCGGGAGCTCGACGGTGCGACTGCTCCAGGCCCTGCGGGGCGAGCGATGACGACGCTCTTCCTCGTGCGGCACGGCGCTACCAAGTGGAACCACTCCAAGCGGGCGCAGGGACAGGCCGACATAGACCTCAACGAGACCGGGCACCGTCAGGCGATCGCCACCGCCGAGGAGCTCTCGCACGTCCCCGTCGTGGCCGTCTACGCGAGCGACCTCATGCGCGCTTACAAGACCGCCGAGCCGATCGCCCGCACGCACGGCCTCGAGGTCCGGACCGACCCCGCGTTCCGCGAGATCGACCAGGGCGAGTGGGAGGGGCTGCACGTCGACGAGATCCGGCGGCGGTGGCCGGACCTGTGGGGGCCCGCCCGTCACTGGAGCGCGCGGCCCGGCGGCGAGTCTCCGGCGCAGGTGCGCGAGCGCGCGCTGAAGGGGCTGGAGAAGGTCGTGCGCGAGCATCCCGAAGGCAACGTCGTCGTCGTGAGCCACGGGGGGACCATCCGGTGGGTGAGCGCCGAGGCGCTCGGCTACGACGATCGCAGGTCCGCGCGTATCCGGGGCCTCGGCAACGGCGCGGTGGTGCGGGTGACCGCTTCGATCGAGGGCGGGGACCTGATGCTGCGCGACCTCGAACGGCTCGACGGCAACACGACCGACCTCGACGACCCGAACGACTAGCGGGCTCTTGTAGGTTCGGGGGCATGGAATTCAGGCGTATCGGACGCTTTCCCCCGTACGTGTTCTCGATCGTCAACGATCTCAAGACGCAGGCGCGGCGGTCGGGCGAGGACATCATCGACCTCGGGATGGGCAACCCCGACATCCCCACGCCCGACGCCGTCGTGGACAAGCTCAAGGAAGCGGCCGAGAACGCGCGCAACCACAGGTACTCGGCATCGAAGGGGATCCCGAAGCTCCGGCGCGCGATCTGCGACCTCTACGAACGGTCGTGGGGGGGCGAGCTCGACCCCGCCACCGAGG
>DASQDO010000304.1:0-2406 GCA_035634135.1 Actinomycetota bacterium | reverse complement strand
CGGCCACTCGGCGGGCTTGCTGCCGGAGGACGTCAGCGCGCAGGACTGGCTCGACGACAACTGGTACAGCCAGAACGGGCCGTACTCCCCCGTCGTCCAGGACGACGAGGCCGGCGAGATCATCGACAACTTCATCTCGATCGACACGCCGAGCGACCCCGCGTGCGGCAACACGGGTGAGGCTGCGTGCGAGTACAACGGCAACGAGTTCGTCTACTCCGGGAGCATCTTCGGCCAGCCCCCGCCCCCCGACGGTCAAGAGCCGCCCGAGTCGATGACGTTCGCTACCACGATCGACGCGCAGCAGGGCACGCGCATCTGGGTCGTCAACCTCGTCTTCCCCGGCGAGCGCATGAAGATCGAGGTCGTCGGCAACAACGAGCCCGCGACGACACAGGCCGAGATCGACACCACCCGCGCGCAGCAGCTCGCGCACGACCAGGAATGGGCGGACGCGATGCACGCCAAGATGAAGAAGAAGCGGACCAGCCACGTCGCGCAGGACGGGACGCGCGTCTGGGACGCGTGGGCCGGTGTCGACAACGAGCACGCGTCGCTGAACCAGTTCTACCCGCGCAAGCTGAAGGTGAAGAAGGGCCAGCGTGTGCGGTGGCACTTCTCGCAGAACATCAACCAGATCCACACGGTCTCGATGCCGATCCCGGCGGTGTTCAACCAGGACTTCGAGTTCTTCGGGACGTTCGAGTGCGACTCGCCGAACGCCCCCGACGCGCCGGCCCCCCCGCCGGCGTCCGACCAGGAGGAGCCGGAGTGCCCCGCCGGAACGACGCTCGAGTTCGAGTTCGGCGACTTCCTGACGGGAGCCGGCAACGGCACATGGTCCGGCAACCGTGACGTCGAGCACTCGGGATTCCGCGGTGCGGACCTCCAGCACTTCACCCCGCCGCTCCAGGGCAAGTCGCCCTACACCGTGAGGATGGGCAAGAGGACGGGCAAGCAGCCGATGTCGTATCTGTGCTTCATCCACGAGAGCATGTTCGGCACCGTCTCGGTGCAGTAGCGAGCACGCGGAGCCAACGCGGGCGGCGGTCCTCCGGGGCCGCCGCCTTTCCGCGTCAGGAGACGAACGCGAACACGCGCTCGCGGACGCGTGGGTCGAGGACGAGGTCCCAATGGGTGAGCCCCGGGAAGTGGGCTTCCTCGACGCCGTAGAAGCGCGCCAGATCGCGGCCCCTGTCTTGCTCGAACTCGTCCCCGTAGACGACGAGCGTGCGGAGCGGGAGCCGCGGGACCGAGATGCCGCGCTTGCGGTCGGCCCGCGCCCTCGACGACTCGGCGCGCGATCGCACGCCGGCCGGGAAGCTGCCGTAGACCTCCTCGGGATCGAAGGTCCCGGTCGCATCGGGAGCGTCGGTCGTCCCCTGCACCTCCGCGGGTGGGCTCGGCTCGAGCACTACCAGGGCCTCAACCCCGGCCGGTTCGGCGGCCGTCATCGCAACCAGCCCGCCCATGCTCCAGCCACACAGTCCGACGGGTGGCGCTGCGTCCCGGCACGGCCCGGCCACCACTTCGGCGTAGTCGTCCATCGACGCGCTCGCCGGGTCGAGGCCTTCCTGGAGGTCGACCGCGACGACGTCGAGGGACGGGTGCGTCCACGACTCGAACACCCACGGGCCGCTGCCGGCGCCGTGGACGAGCACGAGCGTGCTCAGCGCGGGGTCAGGATGCAGAACTCGTTGCCCTCGGGATCCGCCAGCACGACCCACGTGACGTCGTGCTGACCGATGTCCACCTCGGTCGCGCCGAGCGCCTTGACGCGTTCGACCTCGGCTGCCTGGTCGGTCGGGTTCAGGTCGAGGTGGACGCGGTTCTTCACCTTCTTCTCGTCGGGGACCTCGAGGAACAGCAGGGTGTCTCCCCGGCCCTCGCGCGGCGCGATCGCCACCTCGTCGTCCCCGTCGTACGTCCGGCGGTAGTCGAGCACCTGCTCCCAGAACGACGCGAGCCCCTTCGGGTCCGCACAGTCGATCGTCACGCAGAAGACGCTGCTTGCCATCTTTCCTCCTACCGTCCGACGAACTTCGCCTTGCCCGGGCCGTGCTCGACGAACGACTCCATGCCGGTCTTCTGGTCCTCGCTCGCGAACAGCGCCGCGAACCCCTGGCGCTCGAGCATCAGCCCCGTCGCTATGTCTGCCTGGAGCCCGCCCTGGATCGCCTGCTTCGCGGCCATCAACGCGACCGTGGGGCCCGCTGCGAACGCCTCGGCCCGCTCGACCGAGCGCGAGTACACCTCCTCTGCCGGGACCACCTCGTTCGCAAGCCCGATCGACAGGGCCTCGCTCGACTCGACGAACCTGCCCGAGTAGATGAGCTCCTTCGCGCGGCCTGCTCCCTCGAGCCGGGGCAGCCTCTGCGTGCCGCCGGCGCCCGGAATGATGCCCAG
>DASQDO010000303.1:0-2088 GCA_035634135.1 Actinomycetota bacterium | reverse complement strand
GCTGCCGATCGCGTCGTTGGCGTGCTCCGGCTCCCACGCGCCGTAGACGTCGCGGGTGAGCAGCGGGGAGTGCGAGATCCCGAGCACGAACCACATCGTGGCCGGCGAGGGCAGCGGCGTGAGGCTCTCCCCGCGGGCGGTCGCGAGCGCGGTCCCGCCCGAGATGCAGTACGGGACGTCCGAGCCCACGCGCCCCGCGACGCCGAGCAGGCCGTCGCGGTTGAGCTCGGTCTTCCACAGCTCGTTCAACGCGACGAGCACGCCCGCGGCATTGCCGCTCCCGCCCCCGAGGCCCGCACCGATCGGGATCCGCTTGACGATCTCGATGTGAACGCCCTCGTTGCGCGCGCCGTGCTCGATGAGGTAGTGGGCCGCATGCCACGCGGTGTTCTGCTCGGAAGCGGGCAGCAGGTCCGAGACCAGGTCGGCGAGGACCATCTCGACCTCGACCTTGCCGGTGTCGGTGAGGCGGACGTCGATGTCGTCGCCCATCTCGATGCCGTGCAGGATCGTCTCGACCTCGTGATAGCCGTCGGACCGGCGGCCGAGCACGCGCAGGAACAGGTTCAGCTTCGCGTGCGTCTTGATGCGGACGTGTGGGGGTGCTTGCTCAGCAGACATCGCGCACAACGTAACCGGTTCACGGAGGCCCGCCCCTGGGTACGGGAGGAGAGACCACGTCCACCTATGGAGGGAGCCCCATGAACACCGGAGCGGACCTTTTCAAGCACGAGCTGAAGGACCTGTACGACGCCGAGTACCGCCAGGCCCAGGCCCTTACCGAGATGGCCGAGAAAGTGGCCGACGGCAAGCTCGCGGAAGCCCTGCGCGAGCACCGCGAGGAGACCCAGGGGCAGATCAAGAGGCTCGAGAGCGTCTTCGAGGCGATCGGCGAGAAGCCCGAGAAGGAGACCTGCGCGGGCGTGATCGGCCTCATCAAGGAGTTCAAGGACTTCACCGGCGAGGACCCGGGCGAGAAGGTGCTGAACGTCTTCACCGCCGAGGCCGCCCTGAAGGCCGAGCACTACGAGATCGTGTCGTACTCCGGGCTGATCAAGCTCGCCGGCCAGATGGGCAAGACCGAGGTCATCGACCTCCTGCAGCAGAACCTGGACGAGGAGCTCGCGACCGCGCAGAACCTCGAGATCCTCTCCGGGCAGCTAGGCGAAGAGCTGGCCCTCCAGAGCTAGCCACTCGTCTATACCGAGCTCTTCCGGACGGGCGGTGGGTGCGACTCCCACCGCCCGTAGCGCGTCCGGAAGCCGTTCGGGATCGGGGACCGCGCCCGCCAGCGAGCTCCGCAGCGTCTTGCGCCGCTGCGAGAAGGCCGCGCGCGTCAGCGCGAACAGACGGCTCGGGTCGGAGCGCGGCGTCTCGTGCCGCACCAGCCGGACCAGGACCGAGTCCACGTTCGGCTCCGGGTAGAAGACCCTGCGCGAGATGGGGGCCGCGACCGTCGCCGTCGCGAAGAACGCGGCGACGACCGAGACGTGCCCGTACGTCTTCGACCCCGGCGGAGCCGCGAGGCGCTCGCCGGCCTCACGCTGTGTCATCACCGTCATCGTGCGCAGCGAGCGGGCGGACGAGAGCGCGTCGAGCACCAGCGGAGTCGCGATGTTGTACGGGAGGTTCGCGACCAGCGCTGTGGCTTCGACCGAGGACCAGTCGAGCTTCGTCGCGTCGGCGTGGACGACCTCGACGTTCGACACGCCGCTCAGCGTCTCCGCCAGGACGGGGTGGAGCGCACGGTCGAACTCGACCGCGACGACCCGGCCGGCTGCGGCCGCGAGCCCGAGCGTGAGCGACCCGGCCCCCGCACCGATCTCGAGCACCTCGTCGTCCCGGCCGACCCCCGACACCGCGACGACCTTCCTGATCGTGGTGGGGTCGACGACGAAGTTCTGGCCGAGCGACTTCGAGGGCCGGACACCGTGCGCGTCGAGCAGCTCGCGCAGCCGGCGCGCGCCGAGGAGGTCAGACAAGGCCGAGCAGGCGCTGCGCGTTGCGCGTCGTCGCCTCGGCGACCGCCTCGACGGATTCCGCCCGCGCTTCGGCGACGGCGGTCCCGACGATCGCCACGTGCGCGGG
>DASQDO010000302.1:0-3577 GCA_035634135.1 Actinomycetota bacterium | reverse complement strand
GCACATCAACTCGACTCAGCGGAAGGAGGTGATACGCGCATGCGCAAGGCGCTTGTGGTTCTCTCGATCGTCGGAGCGATGATGCTCCCGATGGGCGCCGCACACGCGGACGACAAGCCGCAGATCGGCGGATTCGGTGTTCCGGTCCCCGGGACGGGCTGCACCGTCTACACCCCCTACGTCTTCGTGGGGAGCGTCCCCGGCGGGCCGTTCTACGTCGGCCCCGGTTACGTCTCCTGCCCCTAGCGAGACAGCACCGAAGGGCATGAGGCGATCCCCGGCGGACTCGCCTCATGCCCTTCGTCATCTCGGCGAGGGGCCGTCGCAGGAACCTCTGTCGCGACGCCGAACGGATTCCCGAGGCTGTCACACCGAAGAGAGGTGAGTTACATGCAACGCATCTCGTGGAGGCTCGCCGCTACGGCTACCGCCGCCGCGCTGGCGACGACCGGAGCCCTTGCCCCCGCATCCGCGAGCCGAGGCGCCCGGACCACGAGGGTCGAAACGGCCACGTACGACGCTCCCGGTGGAGTAGGCGCTCTCTCGGTCTCGGTGACGGGCACGAACGTGGGCGCGGTGATGCTGCCCGCCGGGCCCGAGCGAAAGGTCTCCGTAGAGGTGACGGATGCGACCGGCCTTCCGGTCTCGGCCGAGATCAAGCAGCGCGGAGGTGACGGGGTCGCGCTCGAGAGCAACGACACGGCGGTCCCGTTCTGCGGCGCGACGGAGAAGCCCGTGACGGTGCGGCCGAACGAACCCGTATACGTCTTCTTGTACGCGGGTCCCTGCGAGGACGGGACACCCGCCGCGGCGACGACGGGCGAAGTGGTCGCCACCTTCGTCGGCCGGGGCTGACGACCATGCGGGTCCGCCCTCTGGCCGCGGCCCTCTTGCTCCTCGGCGGACTCCCGGCGGGCGCGGCGCCGGCCGCACGTGGCGTCAGTCGTCCGGTCGCGACCGTCATCGCAGTCGTAGAGCCCGGCGGCCTCAACGTCCTCCACGCGGAGTTCCGAGCCCAGCGCGGCGCCACGCTGCCCGCGGGCGTCCCGGACGACGTCGAACCGATCCGGCTGCCGCGCGGGGGCGACTTCGAAGAGCGCATGAGACGGGCGTCCGCAGGTCCCCTCGGGCGCCTCGAACCCGGGCAGCTCTATCACCTCGCCGGCACGCGGGTCTTGCTGTACCCGTCGCCCGGACGGGGTTTGCAGAACGTCTTCGACGCGCCCGAGCACGGCACCGGGACCGCCAGCTCCGCCGCCGGCCGGCGTTCCGGCACGGACCCTCATGCCTGGCTCGTCTACGTGCTCGGCGGCGATGGCGCGTCATGGCGGTGGCTCGCGGAGCAGTCGTGGATCGACGTCGTCTCCAGCAGCTATTACGCCGTGGTCCCGAACGGCAACGGGCTCTGTCCGGAGGTGACGCACATCCGGACGATCTCCGACGAGGGGCGCCTCGTGTTCACCGCAGCGGGGAACCAGGAGCAGGCCGGTTTCGCGCATTCACCGGCCGGCGCACCGGGCGCCTATCAGGTGGGAGGCGTGGACGAGTCGGGCCGCACGTACCTCCGCCCGGATGCTGCCCCGACCGAGCCGGACTGGGCAACAGCCACGCCGACTCGGCCTTACGAGACCGGTGACCGGTTCAGGTACGAGGCGGCCGACCCCGGCTCGGTCGACGGGGCCGTCACGTTCGGGGGCACGTCGGGGGCCGCGCCCAGCACCGCGGGGCGCGCCACGACGTTGATCCGTTACGCGCGACGCGTCCTGGGATCGTCGGGGACGGGCGTTCGGCGTGGAGCTCTCGCCGAGGCGCCGAAGGGCCGCGACGTCCCGGCCCGTGGCCCGCTCGCGGACGGCGACCTGACGGCGGCCGAGCTCACGTCATTGCTCCACCACGTGGCCGTTCCCGCAGAGCCCCCTTCGCCCGCCCGCTACATGGTCGAGGGCTACGGCGCTCTCGGCGACGAGGCCATGGCTCGGGCGGTGGACGTGCTTCGGGGAGCCGAGTCGGAGCCGGAGCGCCCGGCCGAGGACTCGGCGCACGACATCGTCGAGACGGCGCGGGAAGCCCTCTTTGCCGACGCCGTCAGGCGTTGCGGCAGCTAGAGGCCTACCACCGGACTCTTCTTACAGGAACGGCAGAGCGCGGGGCCGCAGGCCGCAGACCCTCGACGTCGCCAGGCCCCCGCCGTCGCGCCGGCCCACCCGCGCGTTCGACGTCGCCAGCTTCGGCAGCTTCGCCTCGTCGTGCTCGCGCACGTTCAGCAGGCGGGCCTTCGGGTCGGGCATGCGGAAGCGCAGGAAGCTCGGGCGTTCGCAGTTGTGCAGGATCGTGATCTCCGACGCGGCCCCCGAGGGCAGCGAGTCACCCTTCGAGTACGAGACGCCGCCGGCGATCGTGAGCCGGAGCGACCCGCCCTTCGGGACGACGAGGTCGGTCGGGAGGAGGCGGATCGTCACACGGACGGGCTCGTTCGTGGCGATCTCCTTGGCGGCTTCCTGCTGGAACCAGCCGTTCGGCATCGGGTCGAGGTGCTGGAGCGAACGGACGCCGTAGGTCGCCTGGTACTCGGAGTAGCTCCCGTCGTGCTGGAGCGGCTCGCCGTCCGGGCCGACGACCTCGAGCTCGGCCCCCACGTGGCCGTCCGGACGAGTCGACATCAACCACAGGTCGAGCATCGGCTGCCCCGTGACGTGGAGCGACTTCTTCAGCTTCGGCGTCTCGAAGACGACGGACTGGCCGTCCTCAGGGGGGCCGGGAGCGACCTGCTCGGTGAAGAGGCTCTCGCCCTTCGGCGACTTCGTGCCGAGGGATCCGTCCGCGCCCAGCGCGAGCTGACCGAGGGGGCCCCCGGTCGTCGGGTACTCGGGGACGCTCCACCACTCGCCGCTGCTGGCCTGGACCTGGACGTCCGGCCACCGCTCGACCTTCGTGTCGAGACCCTTGAGGTAGCGGTCGAACCACGCCGTGACCATCGGGTACCAGTCGGCGCGTGCCCACTCGGGCTCGACGGCCGAGTGCGCCGACGGGAACGCGTGGTTCCAGACGCCGAACAGGCCCTTGTGCGGGGTCTTGTCCGACAACCGGTCGAAGAAGCCGGCGAGCGTGATGTCCTGGACGTTGAAGTCGCGCAGGCCGTGGACCATCAGAGTCGCCGCCTTCACCTTGTGGGCCTTCGGCCGGTACTCACGCTCCTGCCAGTACTCGGTGAAGTCACCGTTCTGGTCCGCCGACGAGGCCATGACCTCGCCCTGGCACTCGAGCTTCTCGGGGTAGTGCTGGGGGGCCGGCATCTGCCCCGGGGTGAGGCTGGTCGTCGCGAGGTAGCTCGAGTTGCCGATCAACGGCTGGCCGAACCACGGCACGCCGTCCATGAAGTTCCAGTCGTATTGCCCGCCCACCGAGGCGGTCGGGACGATCGCCTTCAGGTACTTCACCTTCGAGGGGTCGCCGAACGCAGCGGTCGAGATCTGCGTCTCGGCGTCGTAGGACGCGCCGTACATGCCGACCCTGCCGTTCGACCACGGGGCATTTTTCCCGAGGTACTCGACGACGTTCGCGCCGTCTTCGACCTGGT
>DASQDO010000301.1:0-1717 GCA_035634135.1 Actinomycetota bacterium | reverse complement strand
GTACGCGACGCAGACCTTCACCGACTCGAACTCCGAGAGCACGTCGAGCTTCGTGACCACGAGCTCCGTCAAGGTGTTGAGCCGCGCCGCATAGCGGGCGGCGACAGCGTCGAACCAACCGCAACGGCGCTTGCGTCCCGTCGTCGTGCCGTACTCGGCCCCCGCCTCGACGAGGATCTCCGCGTCGGCCGGGTCCGCCTCCGACGGGAACGGGCCGGAGCCGACGCGCGTGCAGTAGGCCTTGGCGATGCCGATCACGCGCTCGATGTCGCGGGGGCCGACGCCCGCACCCGCGCACGCGCCGCCTGCGATCGGGTTGGACGACGTCACGAACGGATACGTCCCGTGGTCGAGGTCGAGCATCGTCGCCTGCGCTCCCTCGAACATCACCGCGCGCCCGGAATCGAGAGCGCGCTGGACGAACAGGCTCGTGTCCGTGATGTGAGGAGCGAGCCGCTCCGCATACGCGAGGTACTCCTCTTCGATCGTCGCCTGCTCCATCGGGAGCCGCCCGTAGACGCGGGTGAGCAGGAGGTTCTTCTCCTTCAGCGCGACCGTCAGCTTCTCGGAGAAGATCTTCGGGTCGAGGAGGTCCTGCACGCGCAGCCCGATCCGCGACGCCTTGTCCGCGTACGTCGGGCCGATCCCGCGCTTCGTGGTGCCGAGCCGGTTCTTGCCGAGACGTCGTTCCGTGACGGTGTCCAGCTCGAGGTGGTACGGCATGATCAGGTGCGCGTTCCCGGACAGCAGCAAGCGCCCCGTGTCGACGCCGCGGCTCGTCAGGTTGTCCATCTCTTCCAGGAGCACCTGCGGGTTGACCACGACGCCCGGCCCGATCACCGGGGTGCAGTGCGGATACAGGATCCCCGTAGGCACGAGATGCAGCGCGTACCGCTCGCCCTCGACGACGATCGTGTGCCCCGCGTTGTTACCGCCCTGGTAGCGGACGACGACGTCGGTGCGCTCCGCGAGGAGGTCCGTCACCTTCCCCTTGCCCTCGTCGCCCCATTGGATGCCGACGAGGGCGATACCGGACACTGCTCTAACGCTCGATCCGGAACTTGATCCGGACGTGGGTCAGGTATTCGCTGATCGTGCCGTCGGACACGTTGCAGGACGTGTCGAGGACTTCCATCCCGGTGATGCCGCGGATCGTCTTCGAGGCCTCGGCCAGGGCCTGGTTCGCCGCGTCGCGCCACGATTCGGAGGACACGCCGACCAGGTCGATCGTCTTGATCACAGCCATGGGCAACCTCAGTCCCTCGGTTCCGGACGGGTGGTTCCTGCCAGCCGCGGGCGTTTCTATCGAGGAGCCGCGGGACCTCGACGGGGGGGCCGGCGTCTATGGACGTATAAGAACGCGACGACAGGGACGGCAATGGAGACGGCGGCTCGGATGGCGGGACGGGACAGGCGGTTCGAAGACCTGTACGCGGCGCATGGACGCGACGCGGTCCGCCTGGGGTATCTCCTCACCGGCAGCGTGGCGGACGCCGAGGACCTGGCGCAGGAGGCGTTCGTGCGGCTCCTCGGGAAGTTCGGCGACCTGCGCAAGCCCGAGGTCTTCAGGACCTATCTGATGAGGACGGTCGCGAACCTCGCGAAGAGCCGGTACCGGCACAACGAGGTGGAGCGGCGGCACAGAGCCTCTCTGGCGACGCGAGGCTCGGTCGACCCCCCCGACGTCGGCGACCGCGACCAGCTGCTGTCGGCCCTC
>DASQDO010000300.1:0-7687 GCA_035634135.1 Actinomycetota bacterium | reverse complement strand
GTCGCGGCCCCCGAGATAGCGAGAGAGCTCCACAAGGGCGACTCGGTCGCCGTCAACGGCGTCTGTCTGACCGCGGTCACTACCTCGCGCCGCCGCTTCCGCGCCGAGGTCATGGGCGAGACGCTCGCGCGCTCGACCTTCGATGGCGTGCGCAAGGGGGCCGCGGTGAACCTCGAGCTCCCCGCGCGACTCAGCGACCGGCTCGGCGGGCACCTGGTCCAGGGCCACGTCGACGGGACCGCGCGCGTGATCCGGGCCGAGGACGGCGACGGAGCGCGCCGGCTGTGGCTGGAAGCGCCCGACGAGGTGCTTCGTTATCTCGTAGCGAAGTGATCGGTCGCGCTCGACGGCGTCTCGCTGACGATCGTCGAGGTCGGCCGCACGTCGTTCCAGGTGGCGATCATCCCGCACACGCTGCAGGCGACGACGATCGGAGCGCTGAAGGTCGGATCGAAGGTCAACGTGGAAGTCGACGTGCTGGCGAAGTACGTCGAGAGACTCCTAGAGAGGAAGTAGGACGTCATGCCGCTGGCACGCGTAGAGGAAGCCGTAGAGGACATCAGGGCCGGCAAGATGGTGGTCGTCGTCGACGACGAGGACCGCGAGAACGAAGGCGACCTGATCTTCGCCGCGGAGAAGGCGACGCCGGAGCACATCTCGTTCATGGTCCGGTACTGCTCGGGGATCATCTGCGTCCCGATGCTGGGCGAACGTCTCGAGGAGCTGAACCTCCCGCTGATGTCGCCCGAGAACTCCGAGTCGATGGGCACCGCGTTCACGATCAGCGTCGACGCCCGGGAGGGCACGACGACCGGCATCTCCGCCGCCGACCGGGCCGAGACGATCCGGACCCTGATCGACCCGGACAAGAAGGCGTCCGACCTGGCGCGGCCCGGCCACATCTTCCCGCTGCGGTACACGCCGGGCGGCGTTCTCCGCAGGGCCGGCCACACCGAGGCGTCGGTCGACCTCGCGCGGCTCGCCGGGCTCTACCCGGCCGGCGTCCTCTGCGAGGTCGTGAACGAGGACGGGACGATGGCGCGGCTCCCGGACCTGGAGGCGTTCGCCGAGCGCCACGGCCTGAAGGTCGTCTCGATCGCCGACATCATCAAGTACCGCCGCCGCAACGAGAAGCTCGTCCAGCGTGTGGTCGAGGCCCGCATCCCGACGGCATACGGGACCTGGAGCGCGATCGGCTACGAGTCGCACGACGGCCGTACGCACGTCGCGTTCGTCAAGGGCGAGCCGGCGGGCAAGGACGACGTGCTCGTGCGCGTCCACTCAGAGTGCTTCACCGGCGACGTGCTCGGGAGCATCCGCTGCGACTGCGGCTCGCAGCTCAACGACGCGATGCGCAAGATCGACGAGGAGGGGCAGGGCATCGTCGTGTACATCCGCGGGCACGAGGGCCGCGGGATCGGACTGCGCCACAAGCTCGAGGCTTACGCGCTGCAGGACGGCGGCCTGGACACCGTCGAGGCGAACGTCGAGCTCGGCTTCTCGCCGGACTCCCGTGACTACGGCGTCGGCGCGCAGATACTCGTCGACCTCGGCATCTCGACGATGCGCCTGCTGACGAACAACCCGACGAAGAGGGCGGGGCTGGAGGGGTACGGGCTCGAGATCGTCGACCGGGTGCCGCTCGAGAGCAGCCCGAACCCCGAGAACCTCCGGTATCTCCAGACGAAGCGCGAGAAGCTCGGCCACCTGCTCGACACGCTGGCGGAGACGATCGAGCCCGGCGAAAGCGAGGGATGAGCATGCACACGTACGAGGGCAACTTCGAAGGGCGCGGCCTGCGCGTTGCGATCGTCGCGAGCCGTTTCAACGAGACGATCGTCAAGAGCCTGGTCGACGGCGCGCTCGACTGCCTGCGACGCCACGGCGTGAGCGACGACGACGTCTCCCTGGCGTGGGTCCCGGGGGCGTTCGAGATCCCGGTCGTGGCGCGCCGCTTCGCGACCTCGGGCGACGTGCACGCGGTGGTATGCCTCGGCGTCGTGATCAAGGGCGAGACCGCGCACTTCGAGTTCGTCGCCGGCGGCGCGGCTCAGGGCATCTCCGCAACCGCGCAGGAGACCGGCGTGCCGGTGACGTTCGGCGTGCTCACGACCGAAACCGCCGAGCAGGCTGCGGACCGCGCCGGCGGCAAGATGGGCAACAAGGGGTTCGAGGCAGCCCTCGCCGCGATCGAGATGGCGAGCCTCCTCCAGTCGCTGCCGAAGCCCCCACAAGGCCTGTAGTGCTGAAGCTGGTACTTCCGAAGGGATCGCTGGAGCGAGCGACGTTCGAGCTGTTCGAGGCAGCGGACCTCAAGGTGCGGCGGGGCAGCGACCGCGACTACCGCGGGACGATCGAAGACCCGCGCGTCACGTCGGTCGCGATCCTGCGCCCGCAGGAGATCCCGACGTACGTCGAGGAGGGGCTGTTCGACGTCGGCGTGACCGGCGAGGACTGGATCGCGGAGACGGGGGCCGACGTCGTGAAGGTGACGGCGCTCGAGTACTCGAAGCAGTCGGACCGCCCGGTGAAGGTCGTGCTCGCGGCGCCGCGTGACGCGGGCATCCACCGGCCGGAGGACCTTCCGCCGGGCTCGAAGATCTCGACCGAGCTGCCGAACCTGACGAAGGCCTACTTCGAGCGTCTCGGCATCCCCGTGAAGATCTTCCTGTCGTACGGGGCGACCGAGGCGAAGGTCCCGGAGATAGTCGACGCGATCGTGGACCTGACCGAGACGGGCTCGACGCTGAGGCGCAACGGCATGGAGATAGTCGACGTGCTGTTGGAGTCGCGCACCCAGCTGATAGCCAACGCGGCCACCTACGCCGATCCCGCCAAGCGCAAGGCGATAGACGAGCTGACGATCCTGCTCCGAGGGACCATCGACGCGCGGGGCCGCGTGCTGGTGAAGCTGAACGTGGGCCGGGACCAGCTCGACGCGGTGGTGGACGCGCTGCCGGCTATGAGGGCCCCGACGGTCTCGGAGCTGGCGGAGACCGGCTTCTACGCGGTGGAGACGGTGGTCCCGAAGGCGACGATCAACGTGCTGATCCCGGAGCTCAAGGCCCTGGGGGCCGAAGACATAGTCGAGCTGCCGATAACGAAGATCGTCCCCTGAGGTCCCCGCAACAGGAACGCCGCTCCCCGTCACGAACCCCCTAACCATGGGCAAGGTCGTATCCGTGACAGTGGGATGCCTGATCGGGATCAGCATGGTGCCGGTTCCGGCGGCGGCCCACGACCATCGCCCGCCGCGCGCCACGCTCGCTTCGGCAGCGGACCAGCAGCGGGGACGCCCCCTCCATTCCGCCTGGCTGGCCCGGGCCGACTCGAGGTTCTGCGACTTCATGACGCGCCGGGCCCTGCCCTCGTTCCCCCGGGCGCTCCCGCACGCGACCGGCGAGGAAGTCAGGATCCTTCTCCCCAAGGCCGCCGCTCCACTCGAGCTCAGCGTCGAAGCTTGGCGCGCCGTGGGATCCGACGGACGTCCCGAAGGGGCGCGCGAGACCGTCCCGGCAGCCCTCGTGCCTCGTCTCGAGGGCACGCAGGTCGCGGCCTGGGAGATCAGGTTCGTTCCGCCCCCGGTGACGCCCCACCTGTATCTCGCAGTCGAGGCGTACTGGGCCGACGAGGAGAGCTGCAGCCGGCCGCCGGACCTCGGCAGCCAGTCCGCCTCCTGGGCGTTCCATCTGGCCGGCACCGGCCGCTAGTCCGCGGCCGAAGGGCGTAGACGGCAAATCAAGCACGTAGTTCACTGGGTCTACTCGACCGATGGTGCGCGGTGGGCGCACACCGGGATTGGAGGGGACCATGGGCGGACGACCGCGCGTTCTCACGCGCCTTTTTAGCGGCGGAGTGGGCTTGGTGTTGCTGACGGCGGCGGTGGCCGTGGTCGGCCTGTCCACGGTCGCCTCGGCGTCGAAGGGCGACTGCAAGGCCAAGGATCACGACCACGACGGCGTCTACACCGAGGGAGAGACGCAGGAGTGCGGAGGGCAGGAGTACGGCCAGGGCGGCCATGACGGCGAGCCGCACCACGTCCCCAGCGACGGCAGCCACCAGTGGGGTCCCTTCCACTGGAGCAAGCCCTCCGGCGAGGAACGCAAGATCATCATCCGCGACAGCACGACGGGCAGCTGGGCGACGAAGCTCCCGAACGCGATCAGCGACTGGGGTGCGAGCAGCAAGTTCAGGTTCGTCAAGCAACAGGCCGCGACCGACACCACGACGCGGTCGAACTGCGCGTTCCCCGACAGCTACGGTCGCGTCCACGTCTGCAACTACGACTACCCGTGGGGTGACGCGGGCCGCGCCGACATCCGCGTCAACTCCGCGAACCACATCCAGAGGGGGTGGGCGAAGCTCAACAACGACACTCCCGACGCGGACCGGCGCAGCACGATCTGCCACGAGCTCGGTCATACGCTCGGGCTCGACCACCGCGGCGCGACGAGCTCGTGCATGTACGGGGAGGCCGACGCCTTCCCGGTCAACCCCGACCAGCACGACTACGAGCAGCTCGTGAACCAGACGCATTCCCACGGAGGCGAGAGCACGACCGGTGGGATCAACAGCGACCTCGACGTCGGAGGCGGCGTGCAGGACGGCTGCACTCAGTTCCTGTGCGTCGACCACGAACGCGCACGCAACGGCTACAACATCCGGATCAGATGGTTTGCGAGCCCTATCGACGCGCGTCTACTGCGGCTTCTGTGACCTAGCGACGTGACCAGCGGAAGCGGCCGGGCCTCCCCGGCCGCTTTCCTTTTCGGGGGAGGGGACATGCGTACGAGATCGTGGGTGGTGCTCGGGATAGCGGTCGTCCTCGGAGTATCGCTTGCCGCCGCGGCGGGCGTAGCCCAGGACGTGCGGCGAGCCCGAGGCCGCGTCGACGCGCAGAGCTTCGCCGCCGTCCCCAGCTCCGTACGCGCGAGCCCGGCCGAGTGGCGCCCGGTCGAGGGGCTGAAGCTGCGACTGTCGTGCCCGAGCTCGAGGGTCGCGACGGCAACCGCGAGCGCGGTCCTCGGCGCCGGGCCTGCGGCACGTCTACGCGTCGAGGCGCTCGACCCCGGTGTGTCGAGGCCGTCGGGCGCGCCCGATCGCGTCGCATCTCCCGGAGCGATCCCCGTCCCGGCGTCGGACGGCAGGCGCGCCGTGTCGTTCACGTTCGGGATGGAGCGTCTTCCGGGAAGCCACGGGGCCGTCGTGCGGCTGGCGTGGCGCTCTCCTTCCGGGAGGGCGCTGTCGATGACGAAGGGATCGCTGCGCGTGCTGTGGGACCGATCCGCCGATCCGTGTCGCTAGGCCCCGGGCCCCGTCACCCGCTGCGCGTACGCAAGCTGCAGGTCCGCCAGTAGCTGCCGCAGGGGCGCCTCGGCCCCCCCGAGGCGTGTCCCTACCGAGTTGACGATGCCCGCCAACGCGTCGATCGCCAGCTGCGCGTCGGGGGCCGCTCCGAGGTCCAGCTTGGTCCCCGCGACGTTCGCCAGCGTCGCCGCCGTGTTGATCACCCATTCGATGCTCGGCGTGCGGGCGATCTCCTCGGCCATCCGCCTCGCCTCGGCCTCCTGCTCCGGCGTCCAGACCCGCTCGCCGGGCTCGGGACGCGGCGGCTCGGAGGCCGGAGCCTCGGGGACCGTCCCGACCGTCACGTCGGCGGTGGCGTCGGAGGCGCCCGCGGGCGCAGGCTCGGGCGCCGGCGCCGGCTCGGCCGAACGCGCCGAGATCCGCTTGTCGACTACCTTCGGCCGCGGCCGCTCGCCCTGCTGTTCTTCCTGGTCATCGTGCATGTGCGTTCGTTATACTTCACCCGCTAGCTTCGCCAAGAAGGGACAGCCCCACCGTCCCTCACCTCCCGGCCGAAACGTCGCGGGGGTCGCCGCCGCAAGGCACACGGTCAGGGTCGCGCGCACGGCGCGCCCATTGAGCCGTTCGCCGGTGACGTCGTTCTTGGCGTCTCCGGCTTTTTTCTTGTAGTCGTCGAAAGGAGAGAAGCATCGCAACGGATCTGAGGATCAACGACCGCATCCGCGTCCCCCGCGTCAGGGTGGTGGGGGCCGACGGCAGCCAGATCGGGATTCTGGAGACCAAGGATGCGCTCGACATGGCCGCCTCGCAGGACCTCGACCTAGTCGAGGTGGCGAGCCAGGCCGACCCCCCCGTCTGCCGCATCATGGACTACGGCAAGTTCAAGTACGAGCAGGACCAGCGGCAGAAGGAAGCTCGTAAGAAGCAGTCGCAAGTCGTCGTCAAAGAGATGAAGATGCGGCCGAAGATCGACCGCCACGACTATGCGACCAAACGGGGTCACGTGATCCGGTTCCTGCGACAGGGAGCGAAGGTCAAGATCACGATCATGTTCCGAGGCCGCGAGATGGCACATCAGGAGCTGGGGCGCCGTCTGCTCGACCAGCTCGCGACCGACGTGGCGGACATCGCCAAGGTCGACATGCCGCCACGGGTCGACGGCAGGAACATGACGATGGTCCTGAACCCATTGAAGGAGGCGGTTACGGCCAAGGCGCCCGCGGCGCCGATGAAGCCGAGACCACCTCGCGAGGAGCAACCGCCGGCCGAGGAAGCACCCGCGCCGCCGCCTCCTGCGAGGGTGCCGCCGCGGAAGGTAACGAGAGCCGAGGGAGGCTGAGCAATGCCGAAGCAGAAGTCCCACCGGGGCGCGGCCAAGAGGTTCAAGGTCACGTCGACGGGCAAGATCCGTCGCCGGCGCGCGTTCCTGAACCACATGCTCGAGAAGAAGTCGCCCAAGCGCAAGCGGAATCTGAGCGCCCCGGATGCCGTCGTGTCCGGCGAGGACGCGAAGCGCATCCGCAGGCTGCTGGGCAAGTAGCCGACGAACGTTTTCGAAGGAGGGGCACATGCCACGCGTCAAGAGAAGCGTCGCCGGCCGCAAGAGGCGCAAGAAGGTCCTCGATCAGGCCAAGGGCTATTACTCCGCCCGCGGCAAGCACTACCGCGCCGCGCACGAGCAGGTCCTGCACTCGGGCGTCTATGCCTATCGGGACCGCCGCGCCCGCAAGGGTGACTTCCGCCGTCTCTGGATCATCCGCATCAACGCCGCGGCGCGCGAGAACGGCCTCAGCTACAGCCGGATGATGGCGGGCCTGAAGCTCGCGGAGGTCGAGGTCGACCGCAAGATGCTCGCCGAGCTCGCGGTCAACGAGCCGGCGACGTTCACGGCGCTCGCCGACGTAGCCCGCCAGTCCCTGGAGCAGGCGTCGTAACGACGGGTCCGATCTCGAGCCTCCAGAACCCGAAGGTCATGGAGGCCCGCAAGCTCCGCCGCCGGTCGCACCGCGACGCGCAGCGCGCCTATCTGCTGGAGGGGACCGTGCCCGTGCGCGAAGCGCTCGCGCGCCGCGCCGCGATCAGGCACGTGTTCGTCTCGACGGACCATCCCGAGGCCGGCGCGCTCGCGACCGAGGCGACGGAGGCGGGGGCCGAGGCCGTCGCGGCTACTCCGGCCGTGCTCGAAGCGGTCTCGGACGCGACGACGCCGCAGGGCGTGGTCGCCGTCGTCGAGATGGACGACGTGGCGCTGGCCGACGTCGACGAGGACGCGGATCTGATCCTCGTCCTCGACCAGATCCGTGATCCGGGGAACGCGGGAACGCTCGTGCGCTGTGCGACGGCCGCGGGGGCAGGCGCCGTCGTCTTCACGAAGGGCTGC
>DASQDO010000299.1:0-19378 GCA_035634135.1 Actinomycetota bacterium | reverse complement strand
GGTGCGCCGAGCCGCTGCAGGTCGCATCTAGAGTCGAGCCATGGACGGACTCGAGTTCCCGACGCAGGCGGCCTTCGAGCGATGGCTCGCCGAGGATCACGCGAAAAGCGACGGCATCTGGCTCAAGATCGCCAAGAAGGGCGCACGCAAGAAGACCGTGACGTACGCCGAGGCCGTCGAGGTCGCTCTCTGCTACGGCTGGATCGACGGCCAGATGAAGCGTCTGGACGACGAGTACTTCGTCCAGCGGTTCACGCCCCGCCGCGCCCGGAGCAAGTGGTCGAAGATCAACGTCGGAAAGGTCGAGGACCTGATCGCCCGCGGCAAGATGAAGCCGCCGGGGCTCGCAGAGGTCGAGCGGGCCAAGGCCGACGGGCGCTGGGCGGCCGCATACGACAGTCCCTCTACGGCAACGGTGCCGGACGACCTAGCCGCCGCGCTCGAGGCGAAGCCGGCCGCGAAGGAGCTGTTCGAGAAGCTCACGAGCTCGCAGCGCTACTCGATCCTCTATCAATTGCAGGACGCGAAACGGGCCGAGACCCGAGCCCGCCGCATAGCGAAGTTCGTGGACATGCTCGACCGAGGAGACCGGCCCGGCTAGCCGGCGTGCCCAAGCTCAGCCACAGCAGTGGCACGCCGCCCGATCTACGAATCCGGCCGTGGGAACATCGTTGGGCGGCAGCGCGTCGAAGGGATATCGGACGCGACGGTCGTCGGAAGGAAGACGGGGAGGCGGCGATGAGGTGGATCCTGGCGGCTCTGACGTCTCTCCTCGTCGGCGCGTGCGGAGGCCCGCCTTCGGACGCCGGGTCCGCCTCGAGCCCTAGTCACGACGACCCCGCCGCGCGGAGCGTCTCTTACGACGGGACGTGGGAGCTCGTGGAGGGATACGCCCCCGAAGGACCCGTCGAGATCAGCGAGCGGTTCAGGATCACTCTCACGATCAACGGCGGTCGGTGGGGCGGCCTCTCGGCCTGCAACTACTACGGGGCCTCGGCGACCGTCGACGGAACGTCGATCTCGGTGGGCGGCATCGGCGGGACCGAGATGGGCTGCCGCCCCGAGGCCGCCGAGAGGGAGGCCCGCTACCAGGCCGCGCTGATGGCGGCCGAGACCATCGAGCGTTCGGGCGAACGGCTCACGCTCACGGGACCCGACGCAGCCCTCGTCTTCGAGTTCGTGCCGCCCCCGCCGACTGCGAAGCTGACCGGCGTCCGGTGGGAGCTCGAGTCGATCGTCCACGGACGCGGCCCCGACGCGGCGACCTCCGAAGCTCGCCCGGCCTTCCTTTACTTCGACAAGGACGGGAAGTTCGAGGGGTCGACCGGCTGTCGCGGTCTGAAGGGCGAGTGGGCCGAGGAGGCCGACAGGATCATGTTCCTCAGCCTGAGCGCAGACGACGGCCAGTGTTCCGACGCGATGACAGCGCAGAACGACGCGGTCTTCACCGTGACCGACGGCTTCACGTTCGAGATCGAAGGCGACACGCTGACCGCCTACGGACGTTTCAGCGACACTGCGCTGGTCTACCGAGCGCGCTCCTCTTGAGGCCGAAGGTCGCACCGCTGCGATTGACGGTGGCGCTCGTGCTCGCGGGGGCGGCGCTGTCGCTCGGCTCCCAAGCCGCGGCGGATTGCGCGGCGCCCAGCGTCCACGTCTCGCCGCGCCGGGTCGTGTCCGGCGACGAGCTGTCGGTGACCGGCGACAGCTGGGGCGACGCGTGCAACGACACGCCGGGACCGGTGTGCAACCCTCCGCCGTTGGGGCATCCGATCGAGGACGTCCGCCTGGGGCTGTGGGCCGCCGGCGAAGGAAGCGTCCACCTCCGCACCCTTGACGCGGACGACGAGTACTCGTTCGATGCGACGGTGGAGGTCCCGGACGTCCCGCCGGGGACGTACTCGCTCAGGGCGACCGGGGACGAGCACGTCGCCGACGCCCGCGTCGTGGTCGTGCCCGACTAGGGACAAGCCTCGGGGGCCCAGAGCCCGCGGCCCCCGTCCCGCGCGGCCCGTTCGACCTCCGAGAGGAGCTGTGCGTGCCGGACGTTCGGGGGGTAGGTGTACGCGTGGGCGTAGCCGTTCGTCACCAGCCTTGCGTTCGCGAGCTCGGCCCCCATGTACACGTACCGCAGCAGCCGGTCGAACGAGTCACGCTCCTCCACGTCCTTGACCAGTTTCACCGTCGTCCCCTGCAAGAGCGCGGCCGTAGCGGCCGAGGCTTCGCGCCCGAAGCACTCGACGGGCTCGCGCGGGCTCACCGATTCCGGCGTGTCGATGCCGAGGAGCCGTACGACGTAGGTCTCCCCCACCACCGCTTCGCCCGCGCCCGGCCCCTCGACGCGCCCGGTCACCTCGACCTCGATCGTGTCGCCGTCGACCGCTCGCGACACGACGGCCTCCTCGTAGCCGGGGGGCTCGAGATGAAGCGTCGCCGGGGCGACGACCGTGAGGTCGACACGATGACCCGAGCACGCAGCGAACAGCAGCAGGAGGGCGGGAGCCAGGCGCACCCGCTATTGCTACGAGCCGGGCGCAGCATGGGGTGTGGCGACGGCCTCACCCCAACCGGACTTACGAGGCCACGGCCTCGTGGAGGGTGACGATCACCTCGTTGCCGTAGCGCTCGAGCTTGGCCGGGCCGACGCCGGAGATGTGCGCCAGCTGCACGATCGATCGGGGCGACGCCTCGGCGATCTCCTGCAACGTCGTGTCGTGGAAGATCACGTAGGCAGGGACGCCGTCGCGCTTCGCGCGCTCGAGCCGCCACGCCTTCAGCGCCTGGTACACGGGGTCGTGCGCGGCCTCCGGCCGCCGCTTCGTCTGGCGCAGCGGGTGCGGAACCAGGCACCCGCCGAGCTCCTCGACGAAACGGCTCGCCGACTGGCGCCCCCCGGTCGTCCAGGTCAGGTAGAGGTGGCGCTTCGCCCGCGGTAGCCCCACGTAGAGCAACCGCCGCTCCTCCGCGATCGCTTCGTCGGTCTTGGATCGCTTGCCGGGCAGCTCGCCCTCTTCGAGCCGCGGTAGGAACACCGCTTCGAACTCGAGCCCCTTCGCGCGGTGGAGCGTCAGCAGGTGCACGCCGTGGCCCTCGCCGTCGGAGGCGAAGCGCCCCTCGACGTGCGCGACGAACTCGGCCGCGGTCGAGCCGTCGAACTCGCGGGCCAGCCGGACGAGCCGTGCGAGGTCGTTCTGGCGCGTCGTCTCCTGGTCGCCCAGGCCCTCCGGCGGACGTTCCTGGAAGCCGTCGCGCTTCGCCACACGCAGCACTTCGTCCGCGACGTCGTTCACCTTCGACCGGCGCAGCGTCGACAGCAGCCGGCGCGCGGCGATGCGTGTGAGGAACGCCCCGTCCCGGACCTGGAACGGGATGCGCGCGGCCCCCAGCGCGTCCTCGTAGTCCTCCGAGCGGAAGTTCACCCGGTACAGGACGGCCATCTCCTCGTAGGGCACGCCGGCCGCGTGGAGCTCGGCGATCTTGTCGACGAGGAACTTGGTCTCGGACCCCCGGTCGACGAACGGCGCGACCACGGGGGCCGGGCCGTCCTCGCGCACGGGGCGCAGCGTCTTCTCGGCCCCCCCGAGCTTCGGCACGAGCCGGTTCGCCATCGTCAGCACCTGCGGCGTCGAGCGGAAGTTCTCCTCGAGCCGCACGACCTTGACGCGCGGCCACTTGCGAGGCATCTCGAGCAGGTAGCGCGGCGACGCTCCCGTGAAGGAGTAGATCGACTGGTAGTCGTCGCCGACGACGCAGAGGTCGTCGCGGTCGCCGACCCACGTCTCGAGCAGCGTCTGCTGGAGGAGGTTCACGTCCTGGTACTCGTCGACGGTGAACGCCCGGTAGCGCTGGTGGAAGCGTTCGAGCGCCCACTCGTCCTCGGCGAACATCCGGATCGTGGCCTCGAGCAGGTCCTCGAAGTCCATCGCGCCTTCCCGTGTCTTGCGACGTTCGTACTCGCGGTAGACGCCGGTCATGAGGTCCGCGGGGATCGGCGGGACGTGGCCCCCGAGGCTGCGCGCGTAGTCCTCCGGGGAGAGCCGGCGGGTCTTCGCCCACTCGATCTCGGTCGCGAGGTCCCCGGCGGGCCGGAACCGGTACGGCTTCGGAAGGGTGTTGCCGATCTGGCGGAGCATGACCGCCTTCGACGGGAGGATCCGCGGGGGCTCGGTCGGGGCGAGGTGCCGCAGCTGGGCGAGCGCGGCCGCATGGAACGTGCGGGCCCGGACCCCGTCGGCGCCGAGGGCCGCGAGCCGCGACCGCATCTCGCCGGCGGCCTTGTCGGTGAAGGTGACCGCGAGGACCTCGCCGCCGCGGAAGGTCCCCGTGGCGACCTGGTAGGCGATCCGGCGTGTGATCGTCGTCGTCTTGCCGGACCCGGCCCCCGCCAGGATGCAGACCGGCCCTCGCACGGCCCGGACGGCCTCGGTCTGCTCGGGGTTCAGGCCCTCGAGGATCGACTTACAAACGTGTGATTCACCCATCCGCCCAGCGTAGGGGGCGGGTGTGACAGAAGCACGGGTTTCCGGGCGCCAAAGGCCCCTGCCCATCTAGTCTTGCGGACCACGCCCACGACTCAGGAGGAGCACCATGGCCGACACGCCCGACCCCGCAGTCCTGGCAGAAGCGATCAAGGACCTCGTCGACGCCGCGCTCGCCGAGCAGATCCGCGGCATCGGGACCGAGGAGGTCCTCCGGGCGATCTTCAGTGGGATGGAGGACGCATTCGTCCCCGAGCGGGCCGCCGGCGTCGACTCGACGATCCAGTACGACATCTCGACCGAGGACGGGACGAAGACGTGGAGCGTCTCGTTCGCCGGCGGGAAGTGCACGACGTCTGAAGGGCCGGCTACGAACCCCCGGCTCACCCTTCAGATCGGGTTGGTCGACTTCATCCGGCTGATCTTCGGCCAGGCGCAGGGGCCGCAGCTGTTCATGACGGGGAAGATCAAGCTGCAGGGCGACATGATGTTCGCGATGCAGATGCAGGGCTTCTTCAACGCCCCGGGGGCCGCCAAATAGCGCACTAGACCTGCGGGTCAAGGGCCTGTTCGCTACCTTGGGTGGAACACCCGGCGGCGAACAGACGAGAGGAGGGCTCTTGCGCAGGATCGAGGACTTCGCGAACCAGGGCGTGGTCGGGGCTGCCGACCCGCAGCTCGGCTACGTCGCGCCCGACGTGCTCGTGTGGCCGGAGGGGCTCCACCCCGCTGCCCGCGACCTGCAGGACTCGGCCGCCGACCTCGTGCTCTCGACGAACGGCCTGACCCGCTAGTCACCCCGAAAAGGAGACTGGCCGCAGCGCGGCGAACCCCCGGTTGACCCCTTCCGCCTAGGTCACCCAGGGGGACTTTCTTGAACAAGCAACTGCTGCGCGTGCTAGTGGCGAGCGTTTCGATCCTCGCCGTCGTACCTACCGCGGCCTTCGCCGCGTCCCCGGCCGACGCCCCGGACCGCAGCGTCGAGCCGATCATCCTCACGGGGGCCCAGCTCCCGGGCTGGTCCGGCGCGCCCGCCGAGGGCGTCGCCGAGCCCTACCCCAGCGGCGCGGTCGTCGGCGAGCGCGACGCCCACAACGGGCAGCTCGTCGTCCCGCCCGCCGTCGGCGTGAACCCCGACGACGTCGTCGCCTACGCCTTCGACGGGGACCGCTTCCGCGAGATCCCGGTCCAGGTCGACGAGCGCTTCCCGTACTTCCTCGCGAACCCGAACTCGGACTTCGGCATGTACTCCGGCACCGACAAGGAACTCACCTACGCGTGGGACGTCGAGTCGTGGAAGAAGACCGGCGGGCGGTGCTTCGCCGAGTACCCCGAGGAGGACACGAGCAAGCTGAAGGGCTTCCCGACGACCGACCCGGTCCCGACGCTCGACGCCGACGACGAGGTCGTCTTCATGGCCGACGACGCGGGCGTGCAGGCGGACCTGAGCCAGCCCGGCCCCCCCGGGACCGGCGACCAGCGTCAGGAGGTCAGGCTCGTGGACCCGCGCGACCCGGCTGCCGAGCGCTTCGTCTACCTGTTCACGAAGCCGACCGGCTCGAAGTTCGATGCCGACAACGGATACGTCGACTACCAGCGCGACGCCAACGCCGACGAGTGGATCGACCGCAACAGCTTCGCGGCGAACGACCCCGAGAAGCTCGGCACGTCGAACGCCGGCTACGGCCCGAACCTCTCCGGCACCGTGTGCAACCCCGACGGCACGGTCCGCAACTCGACCGACCGCTTCCCGCGCGACGGCGTCACGGTCACGACCGACACCTACCAGTGGAAGGCGACCGGCCGGTGGATGGTCCGCGAGATGCACGTGACCAAGCCCGGGACGACGCGCCAGTTCGGCCCCGACCTCATCGATAGGTGGAAGGGCCGTGCGTTCCAGCAGAGCCCCGAGTCGACGATCTCGGTCGTCGGCTTCGAGGACGAGCAGGTGAACTGGGAGGCGAACTCGTCTCTGCTGGGTGAGCTCGAGGGGCCGGTGCGCGCCATCCGCGAAGTGTGGGGCGCCGACTCCGGCACGAACGTGACGAAGACCGAGACCTTCTACCGCGACGCGATCACCTACCGGTACAAGGTCCGCGTGCACCCGATCCCGCCCGACGGCCTCTACACGTCGTGGGACTACAACCACGACCAGGTCGCGACCTACTACAACGAGACGAAGACCGAAGGCGTGGCGATCGACGGCGTCAACGACGACATCCTCAACGTCGACTCGCTCCCGAACGGTCAGCCGGCGTTCTTCGACGCTCCGGACCCGACGTTCACGAAGCCGCTCGCGTTCCTGAACTGGGAGCAGGTGTCGGGCCGCGGCGACAACGGCTCGCTCGTCTACCTCTTCGAGATGAAGAACGCGCAGGCGCTCGAGAACCCGACCGTCGTGCCCTACTACCGTGACGACGCGTGTCTCGACGACGGCACCGGCGACAACCCGTCGCCCCGCCTCAACCCCGGCGACCCCGACCCCCGCAACCTCCCCTGCTACACGGAGGCTCCCGCGGGCTACGACGGTCCCTACATGCAGGGCGCGTTCGGCAGCCACGGCGTCCACTACTTCTTCACCGGTGACACCGACAACGCAGTCACCGGCGCGCCGGTCACCGAGATCGACGGTCAGCAGTGGCAGTGGGCCGTCCCGACGGAGGCCCCCAAGAACGTCGGCGACCGTTACGCGAACACCGTGAAGACGCCGCTCGCGCCCGTCGTGACCTTGCAGCCCAGCACGGCGGGCCAGGCCGAGCCGACGTCGCTCGAGATCACCGGCGCCACCTCCGGTCAGACGACCGACGAGGTCGTGCTCGAGGCGACGCTGCGCTCCGGCGACGCCGGGGTCGAGGGGCAGACGATCTCGTTCACGTTCGACGGAGCCGAGGTCGGCGACGCCGTCACGGATGCGGCAGGCCGCGCTTCCCTGCCGGTGACGCTCGAGGGCCCGGCCCGCACCACCGAGGTCTCGGCCGCTTTCGCCGGCTCCGACGACTACGCCGAGTCCGCGGGTCAGAGCCCGTTCGAGGTCCAGCGTGAGGACACCTCGCTCCAGGTGACGTTCGACACGACTTCCGCGCCGGCGAGGGCCGTGGCGCTCCTTACGGATGCGGACAGCGGAGCTCCCCTCGCCGGGAAGCAGGTGTCGTTCACCGTCAACGGGCTCTCGTTCGGGACGCACACGACCGCTGCCGACGGGACGGCGACGATCCTCCTGCCGAAGCCGAAGGCGAGGGCCCTGCAGGTCACCGCCTCGTTCGCCGGAGACGACTCGTTCAACTCGGCCAGCGACACGGAGACCTTGCAGAAGAGCTGACGGCCCCGGATTAGGGTTTCTCGGAGAAGCGTCTATCCCGAGGAGCCCCCATGCCCGAAGCAGTCATCGTCTCCGCCGCCCGGACCCCCATCGGCCGCGCCAAGAAGGGGTCGATGCTCGACGTCCGCCCCGACGACCTCGGTGCGTTCGCGGTCTCGGCCGCGCTGAAGAAGGTCCCGGAGGTCGACCCCGGCGAGGTCGTCGACGTGATGATCGGCTGCGGCTTCCCGGAGCAGAAGCAGGGCATGAACCTGGGCCGCCGCGTCGCGCTGCTCGCAGGGCTGCCCGAGCACGTGCCGGGCGTGACCGTTAACCGCTTCTGCGCGTCGAGCCTCCAGACGATCCGCATGGCGTTCCACGCGATCCGTGCGGGCGAGGGTGACGTCTACGTCGCTGGCGGCGTCGAGTCGATCTCTCAGGTCGACGGCTACCCGAAGGACATGGACGAGCTGCACCCGAAGCTGTTCGGCGACGAGGCCCCCATCGCGAACGTGTACATCCCGATGGGGATGACGGCCGAGAACGTCGCCGAGCAGTACGACGTGTCGCGCGACGACATGGACCGGTTCGCGCAGCGTTCGCAGGAGCGCGCCGTCGCGGCTCAGCAGTCGGGCTTCTTCGAGCGCGAGATCTCGCCCTACGTCAAAGAGGACGGGACCGAGGTGACGACGGACGACGGGCCGCGGGCGAGCTCGACTCTCGAGAAGCTCAAGTCGCTCCCGCCCGCGTTCAAGCCGGACGGCTCGGTGACGGCTGGGAACTCGTGCCCGCTGAACGACGGGGGGGCCGCGGTCGTGGTGATGAGCGACGAGCGTGCGTCTCAGCTGGGCGTCACTCCCCTGGCCCGGATCATCGCCTCGTCGGTGTCGGGCGTCGCTCCGGAGATCATGGGCGTCGGGCCGATCGAAGCCGTCCGCAAGGTCCTGAAGCAGGCCGGGATGTCGATCGACGACGTCGACGTGATGGAGCTGAACGAGGCGTTCGCCGCGCAGGTCCTGCCGGTGTGCCGGGAGGTCGGGATCGACCCGTTCGGCGAGAAGCTGAACCCGAACGGCGGTGCGATCGCGCTGGGCCACCCCTACGGCATGACGGGGGCCAGGATCATGTGCACGCTCCTGAACGACCTGCAGTCGAGGGACGAGACGATAGGTCTGGAGACGATGTGCGTAGGCGGGGGCCAGGGCATGGCGATGCTGATCGAGAGGCTGGCCTAGGAGATCCGCGGGGCTGGCCTAGGCCACCGCCCTCATCCGTTACGCAAGTCCTCCAGAAACTGCGTGACCAGTCCGTCGTTGTTCCGCGCAGACGACCCAGCAACGGTCCATAGCTGGTCGATGAAGTGCGCCAACCGCGCCTCGTTGTGATCCTGGGGCGTCGACGGCGTCGTGTAGCTCTGAACCTCCTCACCCGACGGTGCGTACAGGGCGAGCCGGTAGGGCTGGGCGCCGGCGTCGCTGGAGAGCAAGACATGGCCCGCGTCGCGCAAGATCATGAGCGTCGAGGGGTCGTCGGTCGCGCTCCAGTGAATCCGGTCCTCTTGGGTCAGCCTGAGCAGTTCGGATACGAGCTCGCCGAATCGTGCAGGGACTTTCGCGTTCTCAGCCAACTGCGCCTCCTGACCTGGCTAGACGAGCCTTGAGCTCCGGAACGTCGTCACATATGGCGCCCGTGCTTCTACGGCCGCGATGAGCCCCCACGACAGGACGAGGACGCCCGCACCGCCAAAGATCCAGTGTGAGGTCGCTCCGGATCTGATCGAGCCGAACATCGCAACAAGATAGCGATCGTCCGTCGCGCGAAGGTGGTGCGTGTCACACGATCCTGCCGTCGTTTGCTTGAGGTGGGGGAAGGAACCGCCGATAGGACTGTGTGGAACGGCGTGAATTCCTCGGCCGCGGGCTCGCGGCTTCTGCGGCAGCTATCGGGGCCACCCTCTTCCGGCTCAGCCCGGCCCAGGCGCGGGCCGTCCAGGTCGTCTTCGCCGACACCTTCCGGCGCGGATCGAGCTCGAAGGGCTGGGGCAAGCCCTGGTTCAACCAGCGCCACGGCTCCCCCTGGGGGATCGCCAAGAAGAAGGGCTTCTACGACCTCCCCGAGCCCCAGGCCATGGCGCTCGAGTTCGCCCCGAACCCCGTCCTCGTCCTCGACCACGACATCCTCGACGCCGACGTCACGGCGACGCTGAGCTCGACCAATGCCAACGCACGGTTCGGGCTCGTCGCCCGAGCCGTCGGCTACGGGGACTACTACGGCGCATACCTCGGCCCCGAGGGGCTGACGATCTCGCGCTTCATGGTCAACCGCGAAGAGGTCCTGCGTCGCGTCCCGTTCGCCGTCTCCCCCAAGACGTCTTACGTCGTCCGGCTCTCCGTCGAGGGAAGCAGCCCGGTCACCCTGAAGGCCAAGGCGTGGAAGAAGGGCTCGCAGGAGCCGTCCCGCTGGACCGCGACTGCATCGGACAACGAGCGCGACAAGCGGATCGAGAAGGCCGGGGCCTTCGGCTTCGTCTTCATGCACGATCCCAAGACCGAGCGAGCTGCCCGCGTCAAGGTCTCTAAGCTCAAGGTCGAGTCGCCCCAGGCCACGAAGGAGACCCCGCCGCGCGTCGCGTTCTCGTTCGCAGGCCGTCCGCAGAACGGCCAGATACGCCTCGTCGCCAAGACCGACACGCCGGCCAAAGAGATCCGCTTCCAGGTCGGGACCGACCCGCAGCTCCGGCGCTACAAGTCGATCGAGCCCGACGAGGTCCTCGGTAAACCCGGCGTCGCGAAGGCATGGGCCCCGGCCGCCGCCGGCGGCGAGACGATGTACTGGCGCGTAGCGACCAAGACGAAGTCGGGCGACCGCACGCGCACCCGGGTGCACTCCGTCCGCACGCCCGGCGCGGCCGACGAGGTCTCGTTCGGCTTCGGCTCGTGCACGCACTTCTGGCCGGTGAGCCGGTCGTTCGAGACCGCAGCGGGCATGAACCCGAACTTCTTCGTGCACCTCGGCGACCTCGGCTACCCGCAGGACGCGGAGGGCGGCGCGATGGCGTTCCGCACCGACGCGTTCCAGGACCGGTGGACGCGCATGCTCGCCCGCCGCGGCATGGCGCGCCTGCACGAGAAGGCGCACTGGATCATGCTCCAGGACGACCACGACTACGGGGCCGACAACGCCTACCGGCGCGACGTGCGGCCGTTCACCGTGAGCGCGTTCGACCAGATCTCGGGCAACCTAGGGAGCCGCCACTTCGACTTCCGCCAGGGTGACGTCCACGCGTTCTTCGTCGACGTGCACATCGACGCCGACCACCCACTGCTCGACGGGCCGAACCCGAGCCTGCTGGGCGCGAGCCAGAAGTCGTGGCTGAAGCAAGCGATGCGCGCGTCCGACGCGTCGCTCCTCGTCGTCTTCGCGTCGATGCCGCTGTGGGGAACGGGTCTCGGCGAAGGCTCGTGGAAGGAGGGCTTCGCGCGCGAGCGCCTTGAGCTCACCGAGTTCTTCTTCGAGATGCAGAGGTCGCAGCGCCGGGTGCTGATCTGCGCGGGGAACGCGCACGCGCAGTACGTGAACCGGCACTCAAGCCCGACCGGGGGCAAGGACCTGATCGAGTTCGTGTCTTCGGGGACCGACCGGATCGACTCGACCGAGGCGACGCAGCTCCCGATCAATGCCGCGGACCCCGTGATCGACCGGACGCGCAGCAAGAAGCTGATCGACGCGTTCGGGCACGTGAGCCTCACCGGCTCGGGGGCCTCGCGCAAGGTCGTGCTGCGGGCGGTGTCCTCGAAGACGGGGCAGAACGTCTGGGCCCCCCTGGAGCTCGACCTCTAGACCGTCCTTCGTTCGGTAGCGCCGTAGGGTGGGATGATGCGAACCCTTACGAAGAGCCTCGCGGCGCTCGCCTTGTCCGCGACAGTCCTCGTCTCACCCGTCGGCGCCGCCGACCAATCCGATCCCCCGGTCCAGCCTTACGGCGAGGGCGACGGGGCGATCACCGCGCTCAACATCCTCCCTCCGGGTCAGGGCGAGTACCAGAACGGGCCCGAGCAGGCGGCCGGGACGCAGAGCCCGCACAACACCGACCAGATCGAGCCCTACGAGCGGATGGTCCAGGGCGCGCCGGACATCCGCAAGGCCGACCTAGGCCAGTACTTCAAGGACGCGACCTTCGGCGTGAAGCCGGACGACATCGAGCGCGAGGACTCGCCGCGAGACGGAGTCGTCGTCCAGCGCGACGCTGGCTTCGGAGTACCGCACGTCTACGGGACCACGCGCGCGGATGTCATGTTCGGCGCGGGATACGTCTCGGCCGAAGACCGTCTGTTCATGATGGACACGCTGCGGCACGTCGCGCGCGGACGGATGAGCGAGTTCCTCGGCGCGTCCGAGGCGAACCTCGCGAGCGACCGTGCTGTCTACCGGACCTCGGCCTACACCGAAGAAGAGCTCGCCGCGATGATCGAGCGAGTCGAAGGGCTGCACCCGGAGCTCGGCCCGATCGCAGCCGCCGACCTGACCGCATACGTGGAAGGGGTCAACCAGTACATCGACGAGGCGCGGACCGATCCTAGGAAGCTGCCGGCCGAGTACCAGGCGCTGCAGATCGTCCCCGAGGACTGGCTCCCGACGGACACCGTCGCCGTCGCGAGCCTCATCGGGTCTCAGCTCGGCGTCGGCGGGGGCGATGAGCTAGGCAACGCGGCGTTCGTCGGAGCGCTGCAGGCCAAGGGGTTCTCGTTCAAGCAGGCGCGGCGGATACTCGCCGACTTCAACTTCCCGAACGACCCCGAGTCGCCCGTCACCACGAAGAAGCGATTCGTGTGGAACACCGATCTCGGCAAGCTCGACAAGCGCTCACGGGCGTTCCCCGACGACCCCGCCGCGGTGCAGGAGCAGCTGAACGCCGCGGTCATGCCCGACCGCGTGGACGCGCCGTGGGGGCCGATCCCGCTGCGGTTCCCGGACGCGTCGAGCAACGCGCTCCTCGTCGGATCGAAGAAGTCCTCGTCGGGCCGCCCCATCGCGGTCTTCGGCCCCCAGGTCGCGTACTGGTCTCCGCAGATCCTGATGGAGCTCGACCTCCACGGGCCGGGGATCGACGCGCGCGGCGTGGGCTTCCCCGGCATCTCGCAGTACGTCTTGTTGGGCCGCGGCGCGGACTACGCGTGGAGCGCGACCTCTGCCGGAGGCGACCAGGTCGACACGTTCGTGGAGGAGCTGTGCGACCCCGAGGGCGGTGAGGCCACCGTCGACAGCTCCGGCTACGTCGCGGACGACGGGAAGTGCGTCGAGATCTACTCGCGGACGGACACCTGGACTGCGAAGCCGTCGGCCGGCGGGGTCCCGCCCGAGAACGTCGTGGTCGAGATGACGACCGAGAGGACCGACTCCGGGATCATCCAGGCCCGCGGGACCGTCGGCGACAAGCCGGTCGCGTTCACGCACCTGCGGTCGTCGTTCGGCAAGGAGATCGACTCCGCGCTCACGTACGTCGAGATCTCGGACCCCGACAGGATCGACGGGGCCGCGGACTTCCGGCGAGCGTTCGCCCGCTTCACGTTCACGTTCAACTGGTTCTACCTGGACGACGAGCAGATCGCGTTCCAGCTCGGGGGGCTCCATCCCCTGCGTGCCCGCCGTACCGATCCGGACCTGCCGGTGTGGGGGACGGGCAAGTGGGACTGGCGCGGGCGGCTCTCGTTCGCCGGGACGCCGTACGACGTCGACCCGAAGAAGGGTTGGATGACGTCCTGGAACAACAAGCAGGCACCGGGCTTCCGTGCGCACGACGGCAACTTCAGCTACGGCCCCGTCCAGCGCGTGCAGATGCTCGACGACGGGATCCGCAAATACCTGAAGCGCAAGGCGAAGCTGAGCCTCGTCGACCTCGTCAACATCATGGGCGACGCCGCCACTACCGACCTGCGGGGGACCCGCGTCCTCCCGTTCATGCTGAAGGTCGTCGGCAAGCCGTCCGAGCCGCGCCTCAAGGAGGCGGTGAAGCTGCTGAAGGAGTGGCAGCGTTCGGGCGCGCACCGGCGGGACAAGGACGCCGACGGTTCGTACGAGCACTCCCCTGCCGTCGCGCTGATGGACGCGTGGTGGGAGCCGGCTGCGCAGGCAATCTTCAAGCCCGTCCTCGGCGACGCGTACGACGTCTTGCCGATGCGCCATCACGACGAGCCGAGGGCCCAGGGCAGCGCGTTCCAGAGCGGCTTCTACAGCCACGTGAACAAGGACCTGCGGACGGTGCTGGGTCTGCGCGTGCGCGGCAAGGCGTCGAGGGTCTACTGCGGGGAGGGTTCGCTGAAGAAGTGCCGGGAGGCGCTGCGGGCGAGCCTCGAAGCGGCGGTTGCGGCGCTGGAGGAGGAGTTCGGCGCCGACCCCGCGACGTGGGACGCGGACGAGACCGGCGATCAGATCGACTTCACGCCGGTGGGGCTACAGGACCAGCCGAACATGCAGTGGCAGAACCGGCCGACGTTCCAGCAGGTGCTCGAGTTCGGGGGCCGTTAAGCCGGTTAGGCCGCGGTCGCCATCTGCTCGGCCAGCGGGATCAGCTCCATCACGTCGTTCTTCACGAGGAAGTCATCCGCCCACGTCGGGGGCTCCTGGAGCACGGCCGAGAAGGCGATGATCTTGCTGCGGGGGCAGCGCTGGCGGATGAACTCGGCCGCCTTGCTCCCGTCCCAGCGGGGCATGAAGAAGTCGAGCACGACGAGGTCGGGCTCGATGGCGGCGGCGAGCATCGCGCCCTCGAAGCCGTCGCAAGCGACGCCGCCGATGCGGAAGCCGCCGTGCATGCTGAACATCGTCGCGAGGAGCTCTCGCATCGAGGGATCGTCGTCTACGAGCAGAACCACCGGTCTGTGCGCCATAGGACAAATGCTGCGCCCGGCCGCGTCCAGCGGCAATAGCCCAAACTAGCTATATGTCGGTCGTTGCGGGATCAATCGGGCATGACACCGGATGGTGAGCAGATCGAGCCCTCGGGATTGGACTGCTTGATCGACCTGTGTACCTCCGGGAGAACCGGGTAGGGCCGATGGAGGTGCGGACGTCTACACAGTGGGGGGACCTTCATGAGGAAACTGATCGGCCTGCTCGCGCTCGTCACGGGCGCGACATTCCTGCCGGCGACGCCGGCCGTCGCTTTCCACGGCTCGACGGCGGGGCTCGAGGCGCACTGCGCCGGTGACACGACCGCCTCACACGTCGTCAGGAACATCTACGCGTACGACATGTACGACAGCGCCCTGCCCGAGGAGACGTATTGGAATTTGATCCACGAGGAGATCACGTGGGCGGACAACGGGCTGCGCGACTCCCATTCGACGTACAAGCAGCACTGGCGCTTCGCGTGCGAGCGAATGGTCTCTTTCGGAGCACTGGTTCGTCCGCGGATCGAGAAAGTCGGGATCCCGACCTCGGAGGACGTCAACGGCAACTTGACGATCGACTGCAATGAGGCCCAGGGCCACCTCACAGAGCTCGGGTATTACAAGACCGACCAGCGGTTCCTCTTCTGGTTCGACGGCTCGATCTCGAACTGCGACACCGACTCAGTCGACGAGGCGTGGAGGTTTGACGAGCAGACCCCGTCCATCTCTCCCGCCGAGCCCGGAGTCGACAACCCGCACAACTTCGTCGAGGGACGCGCCGAGTTCGAATGGAACGACTGGGACACCTTAGGAGTCCTCGACGCCGACCACGTCGCACACGAGTTCTACCACTCGATCGGGGCCGTAGAAAAGGACGAGCACGGCGACGGTCACAACTGCGATGCGTTTTGGTCAGGCGACGGGCACCCGTGCGGCTACTACACCGGGGGACACACCCGCGACTACCCCGACATGATGAACACGGGGTACTGCGTCCCGAAGGCCGCGGACTGGGACTGCCACGATCACGACGGGCCGGGCGACCAGACCGACGACCACGCGGAGATAAGGCTCAATTGCTCGAATGACGCCATCGTGTCGGGCCTCCAAGATCCGGACATGCTGATGGACTGCGGGCGCGACAGCTACTGGGCCGTGCAGTTCACGTCGAACAACCCGTGGCTCTGCCGGCACTTCAACCTCGCCACCGATTCGCTCTACCTGTGGCCGCGTCCGACGCGGCCCGTCGACTGCCCCGGCTAACCGGCAAGACGCGCTATCAAGAGAGGCCCCCGCACTGCGGGGGCCTCTCTTGATTCGACTACTGCTTCGGGCCCTTACGAGGTCGCGACCCTGACGGACCGGGATCGAGCGCCGAGGCACGCGGAGGTGGCCGGGACGACCGCGCGGTAGTCCCTCGTCTGCCGGGCCGTGATCTCGAAGACGTACCGGCCCGTCGCCGTCGTCACCACGCGCGCGACGCTACGGAACCGCCGGCCCGGCCGCCGTGCCTGCAGCGACACCTGCTGCCGCGAACGGCAGCCGCCGTCCGCCGCGCGCACGCGTCCGGAGAGCCTCACCTCCGAGCCTGCGGCGACTGCGCCATCCGAGACGCCGATGCCCACAGACCTCGCCGACCGAGTGTCGGGGTGACACGACGTCAATGCAGCCGGGGTCGCTGGAGTTGGTGCCGGCGGATCCTCACCCCATCCGATCGACCCGGCCGCCGACGGCTCGCCGGTCGTGAAACGGTCGTCGTTGGCGGAACAACCGTCGTCGGTCTCGTCCACCCACACGTTGAGGCTCGTGAGGCCGGGTGCGCTCGAGTAGAGCCTGAACCCCGCCGTCCCACGGTCGCTCGTGCCGGCGGCCGACTCGATGTGCTTCACGTCGGGCAGGCCGAAGATCTGATGCTCTCCCTGCTTACCCGGCCTGGCGTTGGGCGGAGGGACCTCGGCTCTGCCCGTGCAGTCGAAGGCCGTCTCGACGGAATGTGCGCCCCGGTCCGGTGGGACGTTGCCGCCGAGGACCGACGACGTGTGGAACCTGAGCGCGTCCGTCGGTCCGACGGCTTCGGCGTCGACGTTCGCGCCCGGGACGACCCGTCCGAGCTGATCGAGGACCGTCGCGGTCACCGTCGAGCTGCAGAAGAAGCGTTCCGAGGCCGCGTGCTTGTCGACGCGCTGTGCGGGCGTGTCGAGGGCCAACGCCGCGGGCCGCTGTACATACGGCACCACGCGTACGGCGTCGCCCGACTGGTTGAAGCGGTCGTCGTAGTCGCCCGGGGAGTTATTGGCGACCGCGGCCACTGCCGTTATCCGGCCGGCGTCCGCCGCATCGGCGGTCATGCACCGGACGCCGTTGTCGGCCTCGCCGTTCGAATTGCTTCCGACGGGTTCCGTCCCGCACACGTGCCAGACCGGCTCGGTCCCCGGAGCCGACGTCGTGTAGAAGGTCCGCACGTACGACATGTCGGCGGTGCCGCTGTAGAGGGCGTCCACGGTTCCGGCCGGGTTGGTCGGCTCGGCCGGCCCATCCTCGGGCAAGGCGGTGGCAAGCGGCGCGAACGTGCCGAACGAGCCTCCGCTCTGCGGGTACGCCAGATCGGTCCCGGGGCTCACGCGCAGGATGGTGACCTCGATGCTCTTCTGCGCAATCGGTTCGTTGTCGACGACGACGTATGCCGTCGCGGTAGCCGGTCCGTTGAGCACGTCGGGCGGGATGTCCCACGACGCCTCCCACGTGTCGGACGACGGCGCGGAGTCGGAAGGCCGCACTGCGGGAAGCTCGAAGTCGAGCGCGCCTTGCACGACCGTGAAGAAGACGCTCGACTCCGCGGGCGCGCCCGTGACCCACGCGCTGAAGCGGAAGGCCTCGTCGGACGCCGCGCAACAGTCCGGCCCGACGTCCGTCGCCTGATCGGACACGACGTAGCCACGATCCGCGGCGAGGGCGAAGCTCGACGGGTTGAGGAACTCGATCGTCGGGGGTGGCACGGCGGGCGCGGACGCAGCAGGAGCGGCGGCCGCAAGGAGCGCGATCGCCAGCGAGACGGCTACTTCGATCGAACGTCGGCGTGCGTGCATGTCAGTCCCTCGTCTTTCTCGCTCGGACGGCGCGACTGTCGGCACTGTCGTGCAGCCGCGCGCATCCGTTGGCCCTGTGCGATGCATTCATCAACCAACCGCAAGCGCGATCAAGAGACTGGCCGCCTAATGTCCGGCGACTGTCTCTAGTAGACGAAGGAACTAGGTCGAAAGCGGATCAAAACGCGCGGGGCGCAAAGGTCGACGCCTGTCACGCGCGTCGACGCGAGGTCGTCGTCACACCATCGGCTTAGGCGAGCGCGGTGTCGGGATCGTGCCACCGCGCTGCTAGTGCGTTGTCGGGATCAGACGGTGTTCGGCGGGGCTGCGTCGGGGTTGATCCCGTACTTCTTCAGCGCTTCCGTCACGGCTTCCGGCTTCACGTCGCCCGCTTGGGCCAGGGCCGAGAGCGTCGCCACCACCACGTGCTCCGGGTCTACCTCGAAGAAACGGCGCAGCGCTTCGCGGTGGTCCGATCTCCCAAAGCCGTCCGTGCCCAACGGAATGAAGGGCGACGGGATCCAGCGCGAGACCTGGTCCGGAACCGCCTTCATCGAGTCCGACACCGCTATCACCGGGCCCTCGGCCTGCTCTAGGACCTTCGAGATGTACGGCTGCCGGGCCGCCTCTTCGGGGTGCAGACGGTTCCAGCGCTCGGTCTCGAGCGCGTCGGCACGCAGCTGCTGGTACGACGTCACGCTCCACACGTCCGCGGCCACGTCGTGGTCCTTCGCCAGCATGTTCTGGGCCTCGAGGGCCTGGCTCATGATCGAACCGCTCCCGAAGATCTGCGCCTTGAACTTGCGCTCGCCCGGCGCCTCCTTGAACTTGTAGATGCCGCGGATGATCCCTTCCTCGACGCCTTCCGGCATGGGCGGCATGAGGTAGTTCTCGTTGTAGAGCGTCAGGTAGTAGAAGACGTCCTCGTCCTTGTCGATCATCCGGCGCAGTCCCTCGCGCACGATCACCGCGGTCTCGTACGCGTACGCGGGGTCGTAGGACAGGCACGCGGGGTTCGTCGACGCCATCAGCAGCGTGTGGCCGTCCTGGTGCTGGAGCCCCTCGCCGTTGAGCGTCGTGCGGCCGTACGTCGCGCCGAGCAGGAAGCCCTTGCCGCGCTGGTCCGCGAACGACCAGACCGAGTCGGCGATCCGCTGGAAGCCGAACATCGAATAGAAGATGAAGAACGGGATCATCGACTCGCCGTGCGTAGCGTAAGACGTGCCGGCCGCGGTGAACGAGCCCATCGAGCCGGCCTCGGTGATCCCCTCTTCGAGGATCTGACCCTGGTGCGACTCGCGGTACGCGAGCAGGTGCTCGGCGTCGACCGGCTCGTAGAGCTGGCCGTGCGCCGCGTAGATCTTGAACTCGGGGAACAGCGACTCCATGCCGAACGTGCGGGCCTCGTCCGGGATGATCGGGACGACGCGCTCCCCCACCTTCTCGTCGCGCATGAGCTTGCGCAGCAGCCGCACGAACGCCATCGTCGTCGACACCGGCTGCTTCGACCCCGCCGCGAACTCCTCGTACAGGTCCTGCTTCGGGAGCGCTACCGGCCGCGGCTTCGACCGCCGCTCCGGGACGAACCCGCCGAGACGCCGGCGCTGCTCGCGCATGTACTCGATC